>CAZPJF010000251.1:0-5601 GCA_964586095.1 uncultured Gemmatimonas sp.
CTCTTTCCCTACACGACGCTCTTCCGATCTGGCCCACGGCGGCTGCGAGTGCGACGCCCAGCAGCCATCGCGCGCACCACGGCATCTGGCGGCGCGCGCGCCGGGGTGCGGCCGGCAGCGGTCGAGGCGTCGGCACGCACGCGAAAGGCATGGGTGAATGCTAGCGCCCGCCCCAAGGACCCTGCAGGTCCCTCGCGGTCGCAGGAGCGCCTCGGTGGTGGACCGCGCATCGTCGCCTTGACGCATGGCCCCGGCGCGCGGACGTTACCGCCCGTGCCGCCGTACCTCCCCTCGTGGGTGCTCGCCCTCGGTGTCGCCGTCGCGCTCGCCGTGGGCGCGGCGGCGCTCTGGGGGCGGTGGACGCGCCGCGCCGCGCTGCGTGCCATGCTCCGCTTCCGCGCCCGCGTCGACCGGTTCAAGCTCACCGGCAAGCGCTACATCCGCGAGGCGCTCCTCGCCGACGAGGCGGTCGCGGCGGCCGTGCGCGATCACGCCGCCGAGCACGGGCTCTCGCTGGCGCAGTCCTGGGCGCGCGTCCGCGCCTACATCGACGAGATCGTCCCGGCCTTCAACCTCCTCATGTACTACCAGTTCGGGTACGCCGCGTCGAAGGCGTCCCTCGACCTGTTCTACAAGACCACCGTGAAGGTGCGCGACCCCGGCGCGTTCCAGCGGCTCCCGCGCGAGAGCATCGTCATCTACCTGATGAACCACCGCTCCAACGCGGACTACGTGCTCGCCGGCTACGCGCTCGCCGGGCAGGTCGCGATCTCGTACGCGGTGGGGGAGTGGGCCCGCGTCTTCCCGCTCGAGTACCTGTTCAAGTCGTTCGGCTCGTACTTCATCCGGCGGCGGTACCGCGAGCCGCTCTACCACGCCGTGCTCGAGCGCTACGTCCAGCTCATCACGCGGAACGGCGTCACGCAGGGGCTCTTCCCCGAGGGCGGGCTCTCGCGCGACGGGCGGCTGCGCCCCGCCAAGATCGGGCTGCTCGACTACATGCTCGGCACCGCGCGCGAGCCCGGCTTCGCCGAGCGGATGTACGTGGTGCCGGTCGCCCTCAACTACGACCGCGTGCTCGAGGACCGCTCGCTGCTGCGCGAGCTGCGCACGCAGGAAGGGGCGCCGCGCACGGGCCGCGTGGCGCAGTTCCGCGAGGTGCTCAACTACGCCGTCTCGAACTTCGGCCGGCTCTCCACGCGGCGCTGGAAGCGCTACGGGCGCGCCGCCGTGGTGGTCGGCGAACCGGTGCCGGTCGCCCCGTGGCTCGCGGGGCTCGCCGCCGAGGGGCCGTCGCTCTTCGACCGGCCGCGCCCCGAGCGCCTCGAGGAGGTCCAGCGCTTCACCGACGCCATGATGGCGCGCATCGGCGCGATCATCCCGGTGACCGCGGTGCCGCTCGTCTGCGCGGCGCTCCAGACCTTCGACGCGGAGTTCGTGCCCCGCGCGCGGCTCCTCGCGCGCATCGAGGAGCTCCGCGACACCCTCGTCGCGCGCGGCGCCGAGGTGGTCGAGCCCGCCCGCGAGGCCGCCGAGACCTTCGAGCGCGCCTACCGGATGCTGCACATGCGGCGCGTGCTGGCCGCGGAGGGGGAGGCGTTCGTGATCCTCCCGCGCGGGCGGGAGCTCATCAGCTACTACGCCAACGGGATTGCGCACCTGTGCGGGAGCTGGGAGGCGCAGGTCCGCGCGCGCGACGCGCTGCCCGCGGACGCGCTGGTGGGGCGCTGACCGCACGGGGGCCACGCGTCCGTCGCCCCCTCAGCGCCCGAGCCACCACGCGAGCTTCACGAGGAACACGTTGCGCGGCGGTTCGCGCACGAGCGACCCGAGCTGCCCGGCCACGTCGAGCGTGGCGTCCCCCTCGACGAACCGCTCGCGCGACTGCTGCCACACGAGGAACACCGCGGAGCCGGGCCGCAGCTCCCACCGCAGCACCGCGTTGCCGCGCATCTCCCGGGCGGTGTAGTCCTGCTCGTCGAACGTGAACGGCGCCGCCGGTCCCGTGCCGTCCGGGTCCACCGTCACCGTGCCGCCCGCCCGCGCGATCGTCCCCGCCTCCCGGCCGTACGTCGCGAACCGGAACTCGCGCGGTGCGAGGAACTCCTTGTAGGCGCGGTACCGCCCCGCGGAGGCGAAGGGCTGCACGAAGGCCTGCAGCGAGACGAAGGGCGAGAAGGTCCAGTCGACGCGCACGTTGAGCCGCGCCTCGCGCTGGGTCACGTCGCCGAACACGTAGCGCCGCCCGGCGGTCGCGGTCGCCAGCGCGTCGTCGCGTGCCGCCACGTACTGGTCCACGATCTCGTTCCACGCCAGCTCGGGCTCCACCCGCAGGCGCAGCGCGGGGAGCGGACGCCAGTCGAGCTCCACGCCGAGCTCCGTGGCGCGGCCCCCCGCGCGGTCCGCCGCCGCCTCCACGCCCACGCCCACGATGAGCGGTCGCCGCCGGTCGCTCTCCACTCCCAGCTCCGCGCGCGCCGAGACGGGCCGGGCCGCCAGCGGCCCGCCACGCAGCAACCGGTCGTTGAAGCGCCCCGTCTCGACGTTCCCCTCGAGCGAGACGCCCCAGAAGTTGAGGAACCGCACCTCGTTGAACGTGGCGACGCGGCGCTCGAGCAGGTCGCCGCCGGTGTTCGCGGCGACGGTCGAGAAGATCCCGGTGGACCACGACTGCGACCACGCCGTCCGCGACGGCTGGCGGTAGAAGAGCGCCGTGCTCACCGACCGCACGTCCGACCGCTGCTGGAAGCCGAGGTCGTTGGCGTCGAACCCCGGGTCGAGCTGCTCGGCCGTCACCGACGCGGTGAGGCGTCCCGCCGTCTTGGCGACGCTCAGCGCGTAGTAGCCGCCATCGAGCGCCGTGCGCGCGGGGTCGTACGTCAGGTGGTCGGCGTCGGGGCGCTGGAAGGCGCGGTAGTTCGCACGCTGCAGCCGGGCGACCGCGCCCGCCGAGCCGAGCACGCGGCTCCGCGCCGCGACCGCGGAGACCGTCCACCGGCGCTCGGCCCACGCGTGCTCCACGTCGAGCCCCGTCACCACGGCGCGGCGCGGGAGGAGCGCCGCGAGCGCCGTGTCGCCCAGGTCGCGCTCCACCCAGGAGCCGAAGCCGCCGATCGCGGTGTAGCCGCCCCGCAGGAGCCGCCGCACCCGCGTCACGTGCGAGTTCGTGAGCGGTTCCACCTCGGCCCGCCCGATCGTGGCGTCGGGGCGCACGAAGCGGCCCGTCTCGCGCGCGGTCGTCGCGTTCAGCGCGCCGATGGCCCAGCCGCCCGGCGTGGTGCCGCTCAGCTTCAGCGCGGCGAGGATCGGCGTCTGCGCCGGCGTGTCGGTGAACGGACCGCCGAGCCGCCGCTGCGGCGGCCGGCCGATGCGGCGCGTGTAGAAGAAGTTCGGCGCGTCGTTGTCGTTGAAGGTCGTCGTGCCGCCGAACCGGAAGGTGTCGAAGTTCTCGAGGAAGAACGGGCGCCGCTCGGGGAAGAAGACCTCGAAGGCCGAGAGGTTGACCACGGCCGGGTCGGCCTCGACCTGTCCGAAGTCCGGGTTCGCCGTCGCGCTGAGCGTCAGGGACTTCGGCAGCCGCACGCGGAGGTCGAGTCCCGCCGCCAGCGCGGTCTCGCGCGCCGCGGCGAACGGATCGCCCGCCTCGACCGGCTGCGTGTTCAGCTGCGTCCGCACGTACGGGATCGCCTCGATCGGTACGCTCCCGTGAAGCGCGCCGAGGCCCGTGAGCACGCCGTAGCGCGAGACGTCGCCGGGGACGGTCGGGTCGCGCGGGCTCCAGTACGCCTCCTCGCCGCGGCGGGCCAGCATCCGCAGGAACTGCAGGCCCCAGGTCCGCGCGGAGTCGCCGGCCGTGTAGCGGAGCTGCGAGAGCGGGATCCGCAGCTCCGCGGTCCATCCGAGCGAGTCCACCTGCGCGGCGGACTGCCAGACGGCGTCCCACTGCGGGTCGTAGTCGGTGTCGTTGAATGCGTAGCCGTCGCGCTGGACCCCCAGGGGGCTGACGCCGAACGCGAACGCCGTGCGGCGGTCGCCATAGGAGTCGAATCCCACCCAGACCCAGTCGGTGAAGGTGTCCCCGACGTCGCGGCGCGCCAGCTGCCGGCCGATGGAATCGGGGTGCGAGTCGAACATCCGGAAACCGACGTAGAGGCTGCTCCCGTCGACGAGCACCCGCGCCTCGGAGCGCTGGCTGGCCGGCTGGAGGGCATTCGGGACCTGCTGCACCCAGTCCGTCGCCGGTTCGGCCAGCAGCCAGGCCGCCTCGTCGAGCCGCCCGTCGATGGTGATCGGCTCGGCGGTCCGGAGCACGCGGAGCGTTGGGCGGGGGAGGGTGTCGGCGCGCGGGGCCTGCGGCGCGGCGGTCGCGGGGAGGCTCGCGAGCGCCGCGACGGCGAGGGTGAGACGGCGCACCGTGCACGATGCGACGCGCCGCGCGGCGATCGGTCGGGAGGGCATCGGAGGTCGGGTGGGCGGCGGGAGGGACACAGCGGCGTGGGCGACCTGGGGCACGGACGGGCCGTGTCCGACGAGGAAAAACTATCCGGTCGTCCGTGATCCCCCCAGCCGGCGAGGTTGACCCCCGCCGCCTGGCGGGCTAGGTTCTAAGGCTCTGTTCCGTGCCGCCCGTCCGGGCGATCCACGTAGTCACAGAAGTCCGAACACCAAGGGTACGATGCCGACGATCAATCAGTTGGTCCGGCAGAGCCGAAGGGAAGTCGTCAAGAAGGACAAGGCGCCGGCTCTGAAGGAGAATCCGTTCAAGCGTGGCGTGTGCACCCGCGTGTACACCACCACCCCCAAGAAGCCGAACTCCGCGCTCCGCAAGGTCGCGCGTGTCCGCCTTGTCAACGGCTTCGAAGTCACCGCCTACATCCCGGGCGAGGGCCACAACCTGCAGGAGCACTCGATCGTGCTCATCCGCGGCGGCCGCGTGAAGGACCTCCCGGGCGTGCGCTACCACATCGTGCGCGGCAAGCTCGACGCCTCCGGCGTCAACGGGCGCAACAAGAGCCGCTCCAAGTACGGGACCAAGAAGCCGAAGGCGGGTGCCGCGGCTGGAGGGAAGAAGTAAATGAGCCGCCGCAAGAGTGCCGTGAAGCGCACCATCCTCCCGGATGCGCGCTACGACAGCCAGACCGTCAGCAAGTTCATCAACGTCCTGATGTACCAGGGCAAGAAGTCCACCGCCGAGCGCATCTTCTACGGCGCGATGGACATCGTCGAGGCCAAGACCTCGCAGCCCGGCGTCAACATCTTCAAGCAGGCGCTCACCAACCTCAAGCCGGTGGTCGAGGTGAAGAGCCGCCGCGTCGGCGGTGCCACCTACCAGGTGCCCGTCGAGGTGCGCCCCGAGCGCCGCACGGCGCTGGCGATGCGCTGGCTGATCTCGTTCTCGCGCGAGCGCAACGAGAAGTCGATGGCCGAGAAGCTGGCGGCCGAGACGATCGCCGCGTCCAAGGGCGAGGGGAACGCCGTGAAGAAGAAGGACGACACCCACCGCATGGCCGAGGCCAACAAGGCGTTCGCGCACTACCGCTGGTAGGCGAACGGCAGGTGTGAGGTGGGAGATGGGAGAGCGGGGGGCGACCACAGGTCGCC
>CAZPJF010000252.1:0-5566 GCA_964586095.1 uncultured Gemmatimonas sp.
CGAGTCCTTGTCGACCGGCGTCGTGAAGCCCACGTGGTCGTTGTGCGCGCCGATGAGCACGTACTGGTTCCGCAGCACCGGGTCGCTGCCCGGGATGATGCCGACCACGTTGCGGCCGAACTCGGTGGGGAGCTCCACGAAGTCGAGCGACGCGTGCACCGTCCCGCCGCGCGTGCCGGGGCTCACGCCCTCGAAGCGGGCGCGCGAGAAGAGCCGCGCCGCCGCGTCCCGCGTGATCCGCAGCTGCGCCTGCGGCTGCAGCTGGCTGAGCTGCAGCTTGAGGAGTGCGAGCGAGTCCACGGTGGCCGGGGCCGCCGCGTTCGCCGGCGCCGGTCGCGGCATCGGGATCTGGGTCGCGACGGTCGGTTCGTTGATCGCCGCGCGCTGCGCGGGCGTCAGGTCGTCGAGGTCGACCGTCGCGACGGCCACGGCGTCGGCGAAGCGGCCGGGCGCCATCGGCCCCCCCCGCCCGCCACCGAAGGCCTGCGGGCCCTGCGGACCACCGGCGCCGCGGCGCCCCGGCTGCGGCAGCAGGACCACGAGCTTCCCGGCCGCCTCGGCCGCGCTGATCTGCGTCGTCGTGTCGCCCGCCGTGCCGCCGAAGATCACCTCGACGTTCGCGATCGGCCGCGGCGCGCGCAGCCCCGGGACCGCCACGAAGTCCTGGTTCCACGCGAGCGGGTTCCCGTTCACCGTCATCCGCGACGCGGTCGTGAACTTCCGCAGGTGGTACGGCAGCACCTGGAAGTAGCCGCCGGCGTCGCCGGCCGGGACCAGCCCGAGCCGCTTCGCCTCCGCGGCGATGTAGTCCGTCCCCTTCTTGTTCCCCACGCGGCCCACCTGGCGCCCCTGCATCGAGTCATCGGCGAACTGGTACAGGCGGACCTGCAGGTCGCGCACCGTGATGGCGGCCGTGGTCGGCGCCGGCTTCACCGTCGGCGGGTTGCCGTGGCGGTTCACCCGCTGCGCCCCGAGGGTGGACGGGGTCGCGAGCGGCGCGACGACGGCGACGGAGAGGACGAATGTGCGAACGATCCCGACGGGACGCATCCGGTGAGCTCCAGCGAGGGTGGGACGTGGTGTGGGACCTGCGATCCTGCTACGCGCCGCCGTCCGGGCGCGTTCGGTCCTGCGGGCGGCCCCGCCGCGGGGCGGTCAGCTCCATTCGTAGTCGTGCACGCGCACGGAGCGGAGGCTGCGGCGGAAGAGGCCGACGCCGTACGGCCAGAGAGCGGCATTCCGGCCGGTCCGGTCCAGGTACCAGCTCCGGCACCCGGTGGCCCAGACCGTCCCCGCGAGGCCGTGATCGAGCCAGTTCACGTGCGCGAGCTGGGCGTCGCCGTACGGCTCCGCCGCACGCGCGCCCCGCGCCTGCAGCTCGTCCAGCACCCCGACGATGTGCGCGTACTGCGCCTCGGCCATGAGCAGCACCGACGAGTGCCCCAGGCCCGCATTCGGCCCCATCAGGATGAACAAGTTGGGGAACCCGTTCACCGTCGTGCTCATGTAGGCGGTCGGGCGGCCCTGCCACGCATCCGCGAGCGATCGGCCCGAGCGGCCGAGGATGTGCGGCGCGAGCAGCGGCTCGGTCACGCGGAAGCCCGTGGCGAGGATGAGGACGTCCACGCCGCACCGCGCGCCGTCGGCGGTGACGATCGCGCCGGGCTCGACGCGCTCGAGCGCCGAGGGGACGAGCCGCACGTTCGGCCGCGTGAGCGCCGGGTAGTAGTCGTCCGACAGGAGGATGCGCTTGCATCCGATCTCGTCGCGCGGACGGAGCGCCTCCCGCAGGGCCGGATCGCGCACCTGGCGCTCGAGATGCCGCCCGACCACCCAGGCCGAGAGCCGCCGCAGGGCGGCATGGCGGAAGGGCAGGAAGAGCACCTCGTGCTGGAGGTACCGCGCGAGCCGTCCCGCACGTTGCGCGAGGGGCAGCGCGCGGTACAGGGCCCGGCGCCAGGGTGCGATCGCGCGGTCGCGGCGGGGCATCACCCAGGCGGGCGTCCGCTGCACCACGACGAGCGCCTGCACCCGCGGCTGGATCGCCGGCACGACCTGGATCGCCGATGCGCCGGTGCCGACCACGGCGACCCGCTTCCCGTCGAGCGGGACCGACGGATCCCAGCGTGCGGTATGGAACACCGGGCCACCGAAGCGGTCGAGCCCCTCCACCTCCGGCAGGACCGGGTCGCTGAGCGCCCCGTTCGCCATCACGAGCACGTCGGCGAACCACTCGCCGGAGGTGGAGCGCACCCGCCACCGCTTGGCGTCGGAGTCCCACGACGCCCCCGCGACGTCCTCGTTGAACCGGATGCGGGGCAGCACGCCGTGTTCGCGCGCGAGGCGCTCGACGTACGCGAGGATCTCGGGTTGTGGCGCGAAGACCCGGCTCCAGTCGGGATTCGGCGCGAACGAGAACGAGTAGAGCGCCGACTCCACGTCGCACGCGCAGCCCGGGTACGCGTTGTCGCGCCACGTCCCGCCGACGCCCGCCGCGCGCTCCAGGATCAGCAGGTCGGTGATGCCGCGCTCGCGCAGGCGGATGGCGAGGCCGATGCCGGAGAGCCCGCCGCCGATGATCAGGACGCGGGCCGAGCGGCCCGCGTCCGAGGACCCGGATGGATGCATCCGGGGAATCTGCGGCAGCGCCTACTTGTGCGACAGGCGGTAGACGTACGCCGCCACCGCACGCGATTGCGCGAGCGTGAGCGGCGCACCGCCGAACGGCGGCATGATGCTGGTGAACTGCTTCGGCGACATGACACCGCTCTTCACCGTCGTGTGGATCCCCTCCCAGCTGCCGTCGCTGTGCAGCCACTCGGCGTCGGTCAGGTCCGGTGCGACCGTCGCCTGCTTGCCGTCGGCCCCGTGGCAGGACTGGCAGGAGGTCGCACCGATGAGGCCGTGGAACAGGCTGTCACCCAGGGCGAGCATCTCCGGCGTGATCGTGCCCGGATCCCAGGAGACCGGCGCGGCGGCCGGCTGTGCCGTCGCGGCACCGCCGGGGGTGGCGCTGGAACCGGAATCGGCCGCACCGCCGCAGGCGGCGGCGAGGACCACGAGAAGGAGGGCGGGGACGTGGCGCATCGGAGGGCTCGGGTTGGGGGTCCGGCCTAAAGATGCAGATGATATGCTTCTTATCGGAAGGGGGGAACCCTCCGGCCTCGTGTCGGTGAACCCCCTACGCCCGTCGGCGCAGCCACCACTCCGCCACGAGGAGGTTCGGGACCCAGCAGGCCCATGCGATGACCGAGTACGACTGCGAGAACGGCACGCCGGCGATGGCGCTCAACGGAAGCTGGAACCGGAGCGTGACCGCGGCGAGGATGAGCGCATAGCTGCGGACCATCCACCGCCGGTGCGCGACGATGTCCCGGCGGCGGGCACGCTCCAGCGCGCGGAGCGTGGTGCCGAGCGTGAGGACGGCCAGCAGCGTGAAGCCGAGCCGCGCGACGGGGCCCGTCTGCGCGAACGGCGCCAGCACGAAGCCGGCCCCGATGCCGAGGAGGCACGAGGCCACATAGGCGCGACCGGTCCAGCGATGCCAGGCGCTCCGCCGCGCGTGGCGGCCGGTGAGGAACTGCCACGGGCCGAGGATCAGCGCGAGCCCGCCGAACACGAAGTGGAGCACCACGGCGACCGGGACCGGGGAGTCGGCGAAGAACGGAGGGCGCCTGGCCGGGTCGGCGAACAGCGCGAACGCGTACCCGCCGATGGCGGTCGCGAGGAGCGTCATGAGGCCCCACGCGCCCCAGCGGGCCGGTCCCCACGGCACGGTGCGGACCGACGGGAAGTCGATGGAGGTCGCCATGGCCGCCTCTCCGGGATGCGGGGCTCCGCGGGACTCGCTCATCCGGCGGCGAGCGGCAGGTGCCGCCGGAAGGGCACGTCGCGCGGCGCGGTGCCGAACTCCTGCGCATAGCGGTGCCCCGCGTAGACCGCGTGCGCGATGAGTCCGGGGGCGAGGGCGTCGCCGATGCACTCCACGCGGCGCACGCCGGCCGCGGCCCACTCGGGCGCGCGCGCCGCGAGCGCCTGCTGGAGCGCATCGTCCGGGACCCGCGCGGTCACGCTCACGACGGCGTCGCATGCGAGCGAGGTGCGCGCCCCGGACCATCCATGCTCGAGGTCGAGCTCGCCCTCGCGTGCGGCGAGGATGTTCGTCGCGGGCAGCTGCCGCACGCCGAGGGCGTGGAGCCGGTGCTGCAGGTGCCGGTAGTCGAGGGTGTTGCCCGCCCACGCGGCGATGGTGTCGTCGGGCGTGACGATCGTGGCGGTGCCGCCCGCGCGCACCACGAGCTCGGCCATCAGGCTCCCGATGTAGAAGGCATCGTCGTCGAAGATCACCACGTGCCCGCCCGGCACCTGCCCGGCCATCAGGTCGTCCGGGGTGCGCGTCGCGTCGCCGAAGCCGGGGATCGCCGCGCCGTTCGCGCGGCCGTAGCCGTCGCGGCGCCAGCGGGCGCCCGTGGCGACCACCACGTGCGACGCGCCGAACTCCAGCACGTCGTCCGCCGAGACCGGCGACTCGCGGTAGACCGTGACGGTGCGGAGCTTCGCGATCTGCCCCTCGCGCCAGTCGCGCACCCGCATCCACTCGGCGAGGCCCGGGAGGCGCGCCTCACGCAGGACCCGCCCGCCCAGCTCGCGCTGCGCCTCCGACAGGTGCACCTCGTAGCCGCGCTGCCCGAGTGCGCGCGCCGCCTCGAGGCCGGCCGGACCGGCGCCCACCACCAGCACGCGCTCGTCGGCATGCCGCGGTGCGATCACCTCCGGGTGCCATCCCTTCCGCCACTCCTCGCCCATCGACGGGTTCTGCGTGCAGCGGATCGGGGTGCTCGTCATGTCGCCGCTCACGCAGATGTTGCAGCCGATGCACTCGCGGATGTCGTCCGCGCGGCCCTCGTCGATCTTGCGCGGCAGCCATGGGTCGGCGATGCTCGGCCGCGCCGCGCCGATGAGGTCGAGCACGCCCCGGCGGACCTGGTCCACCATGGTGTCGGGGGAGGTGAAGCGCCCCACCCCGACCACCGGCTTGCTCGTGCAGCGCTTCACCCAGGCGATGAACGGCTCCTGGTGCCCCTCCTTGGCGAAGCGCGAGGGGATCGAGTCGTTGTACCATGCGGCGACGTTCACGTCCCACGCGTCGGGCAGCTCGCCGAGCATCTGCATCACCTCGCGCGCCTCGGCCACGGTCACGCCGCCGTCGCCGAGGAGCTCCTCCACGGCGAACCGCACGATCACGCCGCAGGTGTCGCCGACCGCGTCCTTGGTGTCCTCGATCAGCTCGCGGAGCAGCCGGGCGCGGTTCTCGAGCGGGCCGCCGTACTCGTCGGTGCGGTGGTTGCGGCGGCGCTGCAGGAAGTGCATCGCGAGCGAGAGGTCGTGCGCGGCGTACACGTAGACGAGGTCGAAGCCCGCGGTGCGCCCGCGGAGCGCGGCCTCGCGGTGCCACCGCCGGTACTCGCGGATGTCGTGCCGGGTCATCGCCCGCGCCTGGTGCGGGTGATGGTACTTGAGCGGCTGGTGGCTCGGCGCGAGCGCGACCTCGCGCGAGTAGAGGTTG
>CAZPJF010000253.1:0-5550 GCA_964586095.1 uncultured Gemmatimonas sp.
TTCTACGGGGCCGCGCGCGCGGCCGAACGCCGCAGCGGCGTCGGCGCCGTGAGCCTGCTCGAGACCGCCATCGACTCGGTGTGGGTCGACGTCACGCTCCTCGGCCGCACCGCGACGGCGCGCGCGCGGCTCGACGGCATCCTGCGCACGCATGCGATCGAGCGCGCGCCCGCGCCCGAGCGGCCGTGGGCGGTGCTCATGCAGCTCGGCATGATGATCGGCGACCCCGAGTTCACCGCGCGTGCGACGGCCGGATACTCGCGCGACCTCGCACCCCTCAGCGCCGACCCCGAGGCCGGCCGGCTCGCGGCGCGCGGGGCGCAGGCGATGGCCGAGCGGCGGTGGGACGAGGGCATCGCGCTCGTGCAGGAGGCGGAGCGCCGCTTCGCCCTCCCGGCGAACATCGCGATGCTCACCATCGCGCGCGCCCACGACGCCGCCGGCCGTGCCGACTCGGCCCTCGCCGGCTACACGCGCTTCCTCGAGCGGCCCGACCCCTTCACGTTCGACGCCGCGGCCTACCGCGCCTCCACGTTGCGCCGGCTCGGCGAGCTGCACGAGGCCCGCGGCGAGTCCGCCAAGGCGGTCGAGTACTACCAGCGCCTGGTGGACCTGTGGGCGAACGCCGAGCCGGTGCTGCAGCCGCAGGTCGCGGATCTCCGGGCGCGCATCGAGCGGCTGCGACGGCCGATGTGAGGCGCGGCCGCCGCGCGCCGGGCGACGGCGTGCGGCGTCCGACCTCGCCCCCTAGGTCCAGACGGCGATCGCGCCGCAGTTCTCGTTCGAAAGGAGTTGCGCCGGAACCTGCCCGGGACGCGGGTAGACCTCCATGCGCTTCGCGCCGATCAGCATGGTCCGCAGCTCCCACGGCTCCCAGGTCATGAGTCGCGCGCCGTTGTACCAGAGGATCGGCCGGCAGGGCTGGTTGTAGCTGTTCAGCATGTACGGCTGCGGGTCGAAGCCCTCGCCGGTCACGCGGACGCCGCGCATCGACGCCCAGAATCCGTAGCTGCCGCGCGCCGCCTTCTCGAGCGCCTTCTCGTCGAAGAGCAGCCCCGCCCCCATGCTGATGCGCGCGCGGATCTCGCGGTCGAGCCCGGAGGTGCGCTGGCCGGTCACGGCCACCGTCGGCAGCTGCACCACGGACCGCCCGAGGCGGACCTCGATCGCCGTCTCCGCGCCCGCGCGCAGCGCCACGACCTGCGTCACCGGCTGCGCGCCCGGGCGGCGCACCAGCAGGGTCTGCGACCCCGCCGGCACGGCCGCGAGCCGGACCACGCCCTCGGCGTTCGAGAGCCCGTTCGCCGCCGTCTGCCGCACCCCGACCGTCGCCCCCTGCACCGGGCGCCCCTCCTCGGTGACCACCGTGACGCGCAGCCGCGCCGAGCCCGGCGACCGGCGCGGCGGCAACGTATCGTCCGCGCTCGCGACGGGCACCGGCCGCGCCGCCGTGTCGGTGCGGCTCACCATCACGTCGCGGCGGCCGATGCCCTGATGGTCGAGCGCGAGCGGGAGGTCGCCCGTCCATTGGCCCTCGTGGCTCGCGAGCATCGAGAGGAGCACGTCGTTCGGGACGCCGCAGAGGACGTAGCGGCCGTCGACGCGCGCGGTGTCGAGCTGGAGCCGCCGCGATTCGCGCATCGCCCCCCCCTCGAGGCGCGCCTCGAACCAGGTGGCGCGCACGACCGTGCCCGGCAGCGGCGCGCCCGACTCGGCCTCGGTCGCGAGCCCGAACACCACGGCCGTCGCGGGCTCGAGTGCGCGGCCGCAGAGCGCCTGCGCCAGGCTGTTCGCCGTCGGCATGCCCAGTCGCACCGTCGCGGTCGCGCCATCGGCGACCGTCACGCGGCTGAGCGGCGCCGTCGCCTCGAGCGAGTCGAGCCGCGGATGGAAGAACCCGATGCCGAAGGTCCCCGCGGGCACGTCGCGCAGCACGAAGCGCCCGTTGCGGTCGGTGACCGCCGTCTGCGGCGCGCCCTGCAGCACGACCGTGGCCCCGGCGAGCGGCGCGCGCGCCATGAGCGAATCGAAGACCACGCCGCGGATCGTCCCCTGCGCCGCGAGCTCAGGCCCGACGAGCGGGCCGAGCACGACAGCCGCGGCGAGGGCGCTGGCGAGGGCGATGGCGAAGGCTGGCGCGAGGGAACGCGCCGCCTCGGCGAGGACAGGGCGAGTGGATCGCATGCACGGCTCCGGCGGGGGTCGGGGAAACTGGCGTCGCGCATCCCGCACGGCGAGCGCGGCCCGCGCGGGGTCGCGCCCGTGGGTCGAGGCGCGATCGTGACGCGTACCCCGTAGCCCACCTTCCGGTCCCCCGCCAGATTCCACGCACCGCGCGCGCCCGTCCCTCCTCGCCCGTCCCCCCGAGCCGATGTCGCAGGAATCGATCACCTATACGGTGAACCTCATCATCGGCGCGATCCTGGCGGCGCTGATGACCCAGCATTGGCGCTCGGCGAGCAACCTCAGATACTGGATCGTCGCGGCCTGGGTCATGACGGCCGCCGACCTGCTCTTCGCGCTGCGCCCCGGGCTGCCCTACTGGGTGGGCCGCTTCTTCCCCACCCTCATGGTCACCGCGGGCCATGGGATGCTGCTGCACGCGGCGCGGCAGCTCGCCGGGGCCGCGCTGCGGCCGCGGCTGATCGCGACGGTGGTGGCGCTGCACGGTGCGGCGCTGGTCGCCTTCCTCGCGACCGACGCCGTGTCCGGCTGGCGCACCGTCGTGAACGGCGTGGTGTGGGGCGGGCTCTCCTTCGCGGCCGGGTTCGTGCTGTTCAACGCGCCCGAGCGCATCCGCCGCGCGATGCGGATCCCGGCCGTCGTGCTCCTCGCCCAGGGCGGCTTCCATGGCTTCCGCACCTGGCTCGCCACCACCGTCGCCGTGCGTCCCGACGCCAGCGGCAGCGGCCTGCTCCAGCTCCTCGGGGACCTCGAGGTGAGCCTCTTCATGGTCGCGCTCTTCGTGAGCGTGCTCGTGGCGCACCTCCGGCTCAGCTACGCCGACCTCCGCACCGCGCAGCGCGACGTCGCGGAGCTCGCGCAGCTGCTCCCCATCTGCGCCTGGTGCCGCAAGGTCCGCTCCGACGACGGCTACTGGGAGCAGCTCGAGGCCTACCTCGGTCAGCGGCAGATCATCGTCACGCACGGGATGTGCGAGAGCTGCAGCGAGAAGCAGATGGCGAAGGGCGCCGCGCTCAGGTCCGAGGGGTGAGCGCGCGCGGCCGGCGCGCGGCCCGCGCCGGGTCCGCGCCGCGCACGGTCAGGAGGTCCAGATGAGGATCGCGCCGCAGGGATCGCGGTTCGTCGTGGAGAAGTCGGGCGGCAGGCGCGAGGCGACGCTGTAGACCTCCACGCGCCGCGCCCCCAGCAGGAGGCCGCCGAGCTCCCAGCCATCGGGCCGCTGCAGCCGCATGCCGTCGAGCCACACTTCGGCCGGACAGGGCACCCCGCGGGCGCTGCGCATGGTGGGCATGGGCACCGCCCCCGGGCCGATCGTCACGCCGGGGACGCGGCTCCACGCGCCGGGCATGGCGGCGATCTCGCGCAACTGGTCCCCTTCGATCAGCACGCCGCGCGCGGCGCGCATCCGGTGCGCGATCGCCTCGCCGATCACGTCGCGCATGCCGACCACGGCGAGCGACGGCAGCACCGTGATCGACCGGCCGAGCACGAGCACGGCGTCGACGGTCGCCCCGGGCGCGAGCTGCACGAGCTGCTGCTGCGGGTGGAGCCCGATCGCGCGCGCGACCACGGTCTGCGAGCCGGCGGGCAGGCCGTGGAGCTCCGCGCGCCCCTCCGCGTCGGTGACGACCGAGGCGGTCCCCGCGCGCAGCCCGACGATCGCGTTCGCCAGCGGCTGCCCGGCACCGTTGCGGACCGCGACGCGCAGGCGCGCGAGCCCCTGCACGCGGCCCACCGGGACCGTGTCGTCGGGGGCGATGTCGGCCAGGATCCGGGCGGCGGGATCGGTGCGGCTCACGCGCAGGTCGCGCCGCGCGATGGACACGGGACCCAGTTCGAGATGGAGCGGCCCCGTGGTCTGCGTCCCGTGCGTAGCGACCAGCGTGAGCGCGATGTCGACGGGGACGCCGCAGAGCACGTAGCGGCCGTCCGCGCCGGTGGTGTCGCTGGCCACGCGCTCGAGGTGGCGCGTGCCGCCCGCCCCGAGGAGCAGCTCGAACCAGCGCACCCGCACCTCGGCGCCGGCGAGCGGGGCCGCATCCTCCGCCGCCCGCACGCTGCCGAACACGAGCGCCGTGACCGCGTCGGGGATGAGGCCGCACCGCTCGCGGCTCACCGACGCCACGCTCGGCGTGGCGAGCGCGAGGTCCGTGCGGCGTCCGTCCTCGACGCGCGCGTCGCGCACCGGCGCGGCGATGTCGAGCGAATCGAGCAGGGGGTGGAAGAACCCCACGCGGTAGCGCGCCGCCGCGAGCCCCTCGAACTCGAACCGGCCGCGCGCGTCGGTCACCGCCGTGCGTTCGCTCCCGTGCAGCACGACCGTCGCGCCGGCGAGCGGCGCCCGCGTGACGAGGGAATCGTGGACCGTGCCGCGGAGCGTGCCTTGCGCGTGCAGCGCGCCCGCAGGGAGCGCGAGGAGCGCGGTGCCCCCCAGCAGGGCGAGGCACGGCGATCGCGCGCCGCGACGCGGCGTGCGGAGGCCCTCGCGGAGCCTCACCCGGGGGCGGGACGGCCAGCGCATACGCATCGAGTGTACTGCCTCGCGCGCGGCGTGGCCATCCACCGCGCCGTCACCCCCAGATGGCGATCACGCCGCAGCCGCTGAGCGAGCGGTAGTCGAGCGGCACCATCTCCGCGCGGGGATACACCTCCAGTCGCGTCGCACCGAGCAGCAGGGCGCGGAGGTCGCGCGCCTCCCACTCGAGCATCTGCGCGCCGTTGTACCAGAGGTTCGGCCGGCAGAGCTCGCGGCGATGGTCCCACATGAGGGGGATCGGGTCGGGCCCGGAGGCGTTGATCCGCATGCCCGGGATCGTCGACCAGAAGCCGATGTTCCCGCGCGCGGGCGCCTCGATCTCCTTGGCATCGTACACGCGCCCGCCCGCGTTCCAGATGCGGTCCCGCGTCGCCTGGTCGAGGGTGTTCCCGCGCGTGCCCATCACCGCGACCGTCGGGAGCTCGGTGATGGTCGCGCCGAGCCGCACCTCGGCGACGTTCTCGATGTCCCCGCGGAGCGGGACGAGGCGCGTGACCGGCCGCACGCCCGGGCGCCGCACGAGCACCGGGCGCGTGCCGGTGGGGAGGGCCCCGAGGCGCGCCATGCCCTCGGCGTCGGTCCGGGCCGTCGCGGCGGTCTCGTGCACCTGGACCGTCACGCCCTCGACGGGCTTCCCGTCCGCGGAGAGCACGGTCACCAGGAGGCGGGTGGAGTCCGCCGCCGCGCCCACGAGCAGGTCCTGCCGCGCGAGCTCGGCGCGATCGAGGGTGAGCGGCAGCTCGCCGGTCGTGCGCCCCTCGAACGCGGCCGTCACCGAGAGCGCGATGTCGTTGGGCACGCCGCACAGCACGAACGCGCCGTCCGCGCGC
>CAZPJF010000254.1:0-5531 GCA_964586095.1 uncultured Gemmatimonas sp.
CGGAGCCGGCGGTCGCCGCGCCGGACGCCGCGGGCCGCGCGGCGCCCGCGGGGGCGCTGCCGGCGTCGCCGGCAGTGACCGCACCGGTGACCGCACCGGCGATCGCACCGGACGGAACGGCACCGGCGTCCGTCACGCCGGCGCTGGAGGTGAGTGCGCTCGGTCCGCTCCGCATTCGCCGACATGGCGTGGAGCTCGCCCCGGACGCGTGGCCGTACGCCAAGCCGCGCGAGCTCCTCCTCTACCTCCTGGCGCACCCGGAGGGCCGCACGCGGGAGCAGGTCGGGCTGGACTTCTGGCCCGAGATCTCCGCCGCGCAGGTGAAGAACAACTTCCATGTCACGCTGCACCACCTGCGCCGCGCGCTCGGCGACGCGGCCGCGATCCGATTCGAGCGCGGCCGCTACCGCGTGAGCGACGAGGACGGCGTGGTGTTCGACGCGGCGCGTTTCGAGACGGGGGCGGTCGAGGCGCTCAAGCGGCTCCGGCGCGCGCCGGAGGATGCGGCGGCCGTGGAGGCACTTCGCGACGCCGTGACGACGTACGCGGGCCCCTTCCTCGACGACACCGATGCGGGAGACTGGCACCTCGCCATGCGCGATCGCCTGGCGCGCCTGCACGAGGAGGCGCTCGAGGCACTCGCCGCCGCGCTCGAGCGCCGTGGTGATCACGCCGCCGCCGCGGAGGTCCATCGCCGCATCGTCGAGGCCGACCCGTCCCACGAGGACGCCGTGCGGAAGCTCATGCTGACACTCGCGCGCGCGGGCCGCCGTACGGAGGCCCTGAAGGCTTACGATCGGTTCGTGCAGGTCGCGCAGGAGGAGCTGTCCGCGGCGCCGGAGGCGGCCACGACGGCGCTCGCCGGGCGGATCAGGCAGGGCGGGACGTCCTAAGCGGGCTCCTGATCGGTCGTGGCGATCCTTCGCACGCACCCCACACGGAGAATCCGCATGTCGCCCCGTACGATACCCCTGCTCCTCCTCCTCACGACCGCCTGCGCGAGCACCGGCGCGACCTTCAAGAGTGGCGTCGGTGACGCCTTCCTCGCCCATCCGCCGTGGTACGCCGGGGCGCGCGGGCCCGTGACCGCCACCGCCGGCGCCAAGGTCGGCATCCTCCCCGTGCTGTACCAGGCGGGCGCCGCCCAGGCGGTGATGTTCGATCCCAAGGGCGGACCGGATTCCCCGGTCGCCAAGCTCCTCGGCGAGATGAACGCGTTCGTCGACTCGCTCACCCTGGCGGGCGGCGGCGCCCCGGTGCGTGTCATCGACGGGGCGCGCATCAGCGCCGTCGCACCGGCCAGCATGGGCGTCGCACCCGACGTCCAGTTCGGCTGCCGCACGGCCGGCGACCTCCCCGGCGAGGACTGCCTCGAGCGCGGCGATTCCGCGCTCGGCCGCGGTGACCAGCGCATGCGGCTCGCGGTGGGGCGCCCCTCGGCGCAATGGATCCGGTGGGCGGGCGAGGCGATGGACGCCGCCGGCGTGACGCACGTCCTCGTGCTCACGGTCGAGGTGGGCCAGTACCTGCCCCGGCAGACCGGCCTGCGCGGCGACAAGTCGGTGGAACTCGGCACCGCCCACGTGGTCGCGCTCCCGTGGCTCACCTCGCTCGAGACGCCCGTGCAGGTGCTGCAGGTGACCGGCGCGCTGATGGACCGCAACGGGCAGGCGGTCCGCATCGGGGCGGAAGGGATGCTCGCCAAGCGGACGAGGTTCCTCGCGAGCGCCTTCGGGGCGCAGGAGCTGCTCACGGCCGAGGATCTCGCGGCGCTTCGCTCGCGCGTGCGCGAGGACCGGCCGGGCGAGCCGCTGGTCTGGAAGGAGGCGATGCGGCAGCTCGTGCACGGGCTCACGACGGGCGAGATGCGCGTCGGGCGTCGCGACCAGGCGTTCGTCGCGGTGGTCGGCTCCCTGCGGTAGGCGGTCGGCGGCGGGCGGTCCGCGCCGCGACCAGGCCGCGCCCCTCCAGCGCGCAGGGCACCAGAGGCCCGTCACCCGTGGGGTGGCGAGCCTCTTGACATAGGGGGTGGGGGTATATAGAATGATACCCGGGTAGGGTATCACACAGCCGCACGGCGGCACACCCTTTGGAGGCGACCATGACGAAGCAGACGATCGAGATCGGCGGGATGACCTGCGGCCACTGCCTGCGCCAGGTGCAGGCGGCACTGACCAGCCTGCCGGGCGTGACCATCGACGCGATGCGCGTCGGCCAGGCGACGGTGACGTTCGACGAGACCACGACAGACGCCGGCACGATCGCGAAGGCGATCGAGGACGCGGGGTACGCGGTCCTCCAGACGCGCTAGGGGAGACGACCATGACTCCCATGGAATGGACCGTCGTGGCCGGCGCCGTCGCCGCGATCGCGCTGGTGAACTGGTACTTCTTCGTGGCCGGGCGGTCGGTCGGCGTCGCGACCCCCGCGCTGGCGGCGGTGGCGGCCGGGCCGGGCGCGCCGTCGGGGATCGCCGAGGTGGTGATCGAGGTCGATGGCGGCTACAGCCCGAACACCGTGCGGGCGAAGGCCGGCCAGCCGCTGCGGCTCGTCTTCGACCGCAAGGACGACTCGAGCTGCTCCGAGGAGGTCGTGATCGCCGCCTTCGGCGTGCGGAAGTACCTCCCGACCGGCCAGCGCACCGCGGTCGAGGTCACGCCCACCGCGGCCGGCCGCATCCCCTTCACCTGCGGGATGGGGATGCTGAAGGGCACGATCCTCGTCGACGACTGATACCTTCTCCAGGGACCGACCGATGACCACCCACGCCCCCAGCGCGCCCTCCGCGGCGCCGTCCCCCACGGCCCCGGCGTCCGCCGAGCCGGTGACGGCCCGCATCCCCGTCACGGGGATGACCTGCGCCGCCTGCCAGGCGCGCGTGCAGCGCACGCTCCAGAAGCAGCCGGGCGTGCAGGACGCCACGGTGAACCTGATGATGGGCACCGCGACGGTGACCTACGACCCCGCGTCGGTCGCGCCCGACACGCTGGTGACGGCGATCCGCGAGACGGGGTACGGGGCCGAGCTCCCCGCCGAGGACCGGAGCGCGTTCGAGGAACAGGAGGCGCGCGACCGCGCGACGGCGGAGGAGTTCAAGGACCTCCGGCTCAAGGCGGCGGTGAGCGGCGTCATCGGCCTCGGCGCGATGGCGGCGATGCCCTGGATGCATCACTACCCGTGGGCCTCCTGGCTGCTGCTGGTGCTCACCACGCTCGTGATGGTGACGGCGGGGCGGCACTTCTACACGCGCGCCTGGGCCGCCTTCCGGCACCACTCGGCCGACATGAACACGCTGATCGCGGTCGGGACGGGCGCGGCGTACCTCTACTCGGTGATCGCGACCGCGGCGCCCGGTTTCTTCACCTCGCGCGGCGTGGCGGCCGACGTCTACTACGAGGCGGTCATCCTCATCATCGCGTTCATCCTCACGGGGAACGCGTTCGAGGCGCGGGCCAAGCGGAACACCGCGACGGCGCTCCGGGCGCTGGTGCGGCTGCAGCCCCGCACGGCGCGCGTCATCCGCGGCAGCAGCGAGCGCGAGGTGGCGATCGAGCAGGTGGTCGCGGGCGACGTGGTGGTGGTGCGCCCCGGCGAGCGCGTGCCCGTGGACGGTACCGTGGTGCTCGGGGAGAGCGCGGTGGACGAGTCGATGCTGACCGGCGAGTCGCTGCCGGTGGCGAAGCGGGCGGGGGACCGCGTGATCGGCGGGACGATCAACGGCACGGGGAGCTTCCGGCTCGCCGCGACGACGCTGGGCGCCGATTCGGTGCTCGCGCAGATCGTGAAGCTGATGCGCGACGCGCAGGGTTCGCGCGCGCCGATCCAGGCGCTGGCCGACCGCATCTCGGGGATCTTCGTCCCGGTGGTGATCTCGATCGCGATCGCGACGTTCGCCGCGTGGTTCGTGCTGGCCGACGCGGCGCCCGCGGTGCGCGGGTTCGCGGCGGCGGTGGCGGTGCTGATCATCGCCTGCCCGTGCGCGATGGGGCTCGCGGTGCCGACGGCGGTCATGGTCGCGACGGGGAAGGGGGCGGAGCTCGGCATCCTGATCAAGGGCGGCGAGACGCTGCAGCGCGCCGGCGAGGTCACGACGGTGGTGCTCGACAAGACGGGCACCGTGACCGAGGGGAAGCCGACGGTCACGGACGTGGTGCTCGCGTCGCCGGCGCGGGGCGGCGCGGCGTCCGACGGGACGGGCGCGCGCTCCGAGGACGGGTTCCTCGCGCTCGTGGCGTCGCTCGAGCACAGCTCGGAGCACCCGCTCGCTTCGGCGATCGTGCGGCACGCCGAGGGGCGCGGGCTCGCGCTCGCGCCGGTCGAGGCGTTCGCGTCGGTGACGGGGCGCGGGGCGACGGGCGTCGTGGACGGTGTCGCGCTCGCGGTGGGGAACGCGGCGCTGATGGCCGACTACGCGATCGACGTCACGCCGCTCGCGCCCGCGGCGGAGCGGCTCGCCGGGCAGGGGCGGACGGCGATGTACGTCGCCATGGACGGCGCGCTCGCGGGAGTGATCGCGGTCGCCGACCCGATCAAGGCGACCTCGCGCGACGCGATCGCGCGGCTCCACGCGATGGGGCTCGAGGTCGTGATGCTCACGGGCGACCACGAGCGCACGGCGCGCGCGATCGCGGCCGAGGCGGGCGTGGACCGCGTGGTCGCGGGGGTGCTCCCCGACGGGAAGGTGGCCGAGATCGAGCGGCTGCAGCAGGGCGGCAAGGTCGTCGCGATGGTCGGCGACGGCATCAACGACGCCCCGGCGCTCGCGCGCGCGGACGTGGGGATGGCGATCGGCACCGGGACCGACGTCGCCGTCGAGGCGGGGGACATCGTGCTGATGCGCGGCGACCTCCGCACCGCGGCGCAGGCGATCCTCCTCTCGCGGCGCACGATGCGCACGATGAAGGAGAACCTCTTCTGGGCCTTCATCTACAACGTGATCGGGATCCCGGTGGCCGCGGGAATCCTCTACCCCGCGTTCGGATTGCTCCTGAGTCCCGTCATCGCCAGTGCGGCGATGGCCTTCAGCTCGGTGAGCGTCGTGAGCAACTCGCTGCGGCTGCGGCGGGCGCGGCTCGCATGAGCCCCGCCCGCGCCGCCGCCGCGCGGTCACTCGCGCCGTCGGGACGACCAGTGGATCGCGACGATGCGCCACGCACCGTCGCGCCGCTCGAGCACCAGCAGTTCCGCACCGGCGGAGTCGACGGCGCGGCCGCGGAACTCGCCCCGCGTGCTGCTGGTCGCCGCCGCCCAAGCGACGGCGCCCTGCACGCGGACCCGCAGCGGCGTGCGCACGCTGGGCACCGCACGCGCGAACGCGATGTCGGCCGGGAGGTGGTGCGCGCGGTACTCGCGCACGTCCTCGCTGCCGCCGCTCTCGAGGATCACCGCGTCGGGGGCGAGGAGGGCGAGCGCCGCCGCGCTGTCGCCGCGCTCGAGGGCACGGTGGTAGTCGGCGATGACCGCGGCGACGCTGGCGCTGTCGCGCGCGGTGCCCTGCGCGGCGAGGGGCGTCGCCGCCGCCAGGAGGATGG
>CAZPJF010000255.1:0-5527 GCA_964586095.1 uncultured Gemmatimonas sp.
CCCCCAGAGCACCTTCTCGAGCCACTCGGGATGGTTGTAGGTCGTGACGACGACGGAGAGGCGCATCGGCGGTTAGATTCGTGGGTCCGCAGCGGGCGGCGCGGCAGGGGCGAAAGCTAGCCGCGGCCGCTGGGGCACGACAGCCGAACGGGAGGAGGACCGGTGGGGAGCACGACGGGCCGCACGGACGCGGCCGGACGCTACATCGTGGGCGTGGACCTTGGCGGGACGAACATCGTGGTGGGCGCGATGACCGCCGACGGGGCCGAGCAGCACGCGATGCACTCGATCCCCACGCGCGCCGACCTCGGCGCCGACGCCGTCGTCGAGCGGATCGTGCAGCTCTGCGAGCGCGTGATCGCGGAGACCCGCGCGGCCACCGGCGCGGGCCGCGACGCGTTCCTCGGGGTCGGCATCGGCTCCCCCGGGCCGCTCGACCGCGAGCGCGGGGTCGTGATCGTGACCCCCAACCTCGGCTGGCGCGACTTCCCGCTCCGCGACCGGGTGGCGGACGGGGTCCGGCTCCCGGCCACGCTCGACAACGACGCCAACTGCGCGACCCTCGGCGAGTGGTGGATCGGCGCGGCGCGCGGCGCGCGCCACGTGATCGGGCTCACGATCGGCACCGGCATCGGCGGCGGGCTCATCCTGGACGGCCGGCTCTACCATGGCGTGAGCGACGTGGCGGGGGAGCTGGGCCACACCACGATCGACTCGACCGGGCGCCGCTGCGGCTGCGGCAACTACGGCTGCCTCGAGGCCTACGCCTCGGGCCCGGCGATCGCGCAGCGCGCGCGGGAGGCGCTCGCCGGCGGCGAGCAGTCGAGCATGCCGCGCTTCGTCGACGGGAACCTGGAGCAGCTCACCGCGGCGCACGTCTACGCCGCGGCGCACCAGGGGGACGAGCTCGCCGGCCACGTGGTGCGCGACACGGCCAAGTTCCTCGGCATCGGCGTCGCGAACTTCCTGAACATCTTCAACCCCGAGGTCGTGGTGCTCGCCGGGGGCGTGACGCAGGCGGGCGACGCGCTCTTCGAGCCGCTGCGCGCCGAGGTGCGCCGCCGCGCGTTCGCGCCGGCGGTCGAGGCCTGCCGGATCGTCCCCGGGGCGCTGCACGGGAACGCGGGCGTGGTGGGCGCGGTCGCGACCTTCGCGCAGGCGCGCGGGTTGGCGTGAGCGCGCCGGGGGGCGCGCGCCGGAAGCGGCTCGGCGTGATCGGCACCTTCGTGTGGGACGTGATCCACGGCCGCGACGTGCGGCAGCGCCCGGTGGAGGAGTGGGGCGGGATCACCTACGCGCTCTCCGCCTGCGACGCCGCGCTCGGCGACGACTGGGAGCTCGTCCCGCTCGCCAAGGTCGGCGCCGACCGCATCGTCGAGGCGCGGCGCTTCCTGCGCACGCTCCGGCACGTGGCGCCCGACGCCGAGCCGATCGAGGTGCCCCAGCCCAACAACCAGGTCACGCTGCGCTATCACTCCGACGAGCGCCGGACGGAGGTGCTCGCGGGGGGCGTGCCGCCCTGGACGTGGGCGGGGCTCCAGCCGCTGCTGCGCGACCTCGACGCGCTCTACGTGAACCTGATCAGCGGGTTCGAGCTCGACCTCGCGACGGCGCAGCTCGTGCGGCAGCACTTCCGGGGGCCGATCTACTGCGACCTGCACTCGCTCGTGCTGGCGGTGGAGGCGAACGGCCTCCGCACCTACCGGCCGCTCCCGGAGGTCGCCGCCTGGTGCGCCTGCTTCGACCTGCTGCAGGTGAACGAGGACGAACTCGCGATGCTCGCGCCGGACGGCCTCGCGCTCGCGGCGACGGCGACGGCGGCCGGCGTGCGCAACCTGCTCGTGACCTTGGGGAAGCGTGGCGTCGTCTATTTCGCGGAGCCGGGCTTCACGCGGCTCGCCGACCTGCCGCCGGACCGGCGGGCGGTCCCGCGTCCGGGCGCGGGGCCGCTCCGCACGGCGCTCGTGCCGGCGACGCCCGCCGCGGTGGACGGCGCCGGCGATCCCACCGGCTGCGGCGACGTGTGGGGCGCGACCTATTTCTCGCGCCTCCTCGCGGGTGATACATTGGAGGTCGCGCTGCGGCGCGCGATGGACGCCGCCGCCCGCAACGTCGCGCATCGGGGCGCCACCGGCCTCGCCCATCACCTCCGGGGAGGACTCCACACGCCGTGACCGCCGTCATCACCGTACCCGCGTCGCTCGACGAGCAGAACTTCGAGTCGGTCATCGAGCAGCTGACCGCACTCCCCGAGGATGCGAAGGTCCTGGTGGACGCGCGGCACTGCCGGTTCGCGACGCCGTACGGGCTGACCGCGCTGCTCTGCCTGGCGCAGTCCCGGACCGCGAAGCCCGACTTCGCGCCGCCCGAGGACGCGGACACGGCGAGCTACTGGACGCGCTCGAACTTCTTCCGGTACGCCGAGGAGCTGTACACCATGCGCGGCGCGGTCCCCAAGCCGCGCGCCACGGGCGACTCGGACGTGCTGCTGGAGGTGACGCCGGTGGCGCGCAACGAGGACGTGCACGCCATCGTGGGGCGGATCCAGGAGAAGGCGACGCAGATCCTGGTGCAGAAGCTCGACCTCGACCCGCGCGCGACGATGAGCTTCGTGATGACGCTCTCCGAGGCGGCGTCGAACATCATCGAGCACGCGGGGCGGGGCGGGTGGGTGATGGTGCAGCGCTACAACTGGTCCAAGCGGCGCGTGGGCCGCGACGTGGTGCAGATCGCGGTGAACGACGCCGGCGTCGGCTTCCGGCGGTCGCTCGAGACGAGCCGGGCGCGCGCGCTCGCGGACCGCTGGGACGACGCGATCGCGCTCGAGAGCGCGGTGATCAACGGCGTGAGCCGGCTGCAGGACCCCGGCCGCGGCCAGGGCCTCAAGGGGATCCGCGGCTTCGTCCACCGCTTCGACGGCAAGCTCACCGTCCGCTCGGGCACGGCGCGCATCGCGCCGGTGATCCCCGAGTGGGACGAGGACCTGCCGCGCCAGGACGCGCTGCCGTTCTTCCCCGGCACGCAACTCCAGGTCATCATCCCCAAGCGGGTCGCCCGGCCATGACGCACATCGACGTGCACTCGGCCCTCGCGGCGTCGGTCGACGCCGGCTACCACGACCTCGTGACCCGCACCACGGGGGCACGGGTGCGCGCGCTCGTCGAGCGCCAGCTCGCGGGGCTCGCCGACGGGTCGGTCGCCTTCCTCGACTTCTCGCGCATCGGCTTGCTCGACCGCTCCTGCGCCGACGAGTTCGTGGCCAAGCTCATGCTCCCGCTCGCGGGCGCGGGGGCCACGCGCGAGGGGTACGTGGTGCTGCACGGCGTGAACGACGGGCACCTCGACGCCATCGAGCAGGTGCTCCTCGCCCACGGACTGGCGCTCGTGGTGCAGTGCCCCGACGGTACGGCGCAGCTCATCGGCGCGGTCACCGACCTCGAGCGGCGGCTCTGGCAGGCGGTCATGCGGCAGGGCGAGTCGGTCGCCGACGGGCTCGCCGCCGAGGCGGGCCTGGCGCTCGAGGAGGCGGTCGACCTGCTCGAGTCACTGGCCCGCCGCCGGCTGCTGCGCCGCGACCGCGACCGGTACCGCCCCCTCGGCGCGGTGGCCTGATGGCCCGCGCGTTCCAGCCGCTGCAGGTGGTGGGCTTCATCGCCACGCGCCGCTCCGACGCCGAGCGGGGCCCGCTCGTGCGGATCCGCCCCGACGACGCGCGGATGCGTACCATCGACGATGGGGAACTCGTCTGGGTGTATGGACCGCGGCGCCACGAACTCGCACCGGTGGTGTACGACGAGTCGCTGCCCCGGGGCGGCGTCGTCGTGCGCGACCTCGCCGGCATCGCGGTGACCGAGATCGTCCGCCTCGTGAAGATGGACATCGACCACCGCCCTGTCCTCACCTCGAACCTCGCCTGAGGTCTCCCGTGCCCCGTGCGAAGCAGAAGGGTCCCGCGCTCGCCACGCTCGCCATCCACGGCGCGCGGGAGGCGCACCGTCCCGGCGACCCGGTCGTCGAGCCGCTCGTCCAGTCGGTGAACCACCTCCAGGCGCTCGGCACCGCCGACGGGCTCCGGTACACGCGCTACGGCAACACGCCCAACGCCGAGCGGCTGCAGAAGCGCCTCGCGCTGCTGGAGGGGGCGGAGGCGTCGCTGGTGCTCTCGAGCGGCATGGGCGCCACGGCGTGTGCGCTGCTCGCCCTGCTCCGGCCGGGCGACCACCTGCTGTCGTCGATGTACATCTACGGCGGCACGCACCGGCTCTTCCTCGAGGAGTTCGCCGCGATGGGGATCGAGGTCACCCTCGTCGACCCGTTCGAGCCGCGCTCCTTCCGCAAGCGGCTGCGCCGCGAGACGCGCGCCGTGTTCGTGGAGTCGCCGGTGAACCCCACCTGCCGCGTGATCGACCTGCGGCCGATCTCGTACCTCACCAAGGCCGAGGGGCTGGCGCTCGTCGTCGACTCGACCTTCGCGAGCCCGGTCAACTTCCGCCCCATCGAGCACGGCGCCGACGTGGTGATCCACTCGGCGACCAAGTACCTGAACGGGCATCACGACGTGCTGGCCGGGGTCGTCGCCGGGTCACAGCCCTACATCGACGAGGTCCTCCAGAAGGAGATGCTCTGGGGCCAGACGCCGGACCCGTTCGCGCTCTGGCTGCTGGAGCGCGGGCTCAAGACGCTCGACGTGCGCGTCCAGCGCGCCAACGCGAGCGCGATGGCGATCGCCGAGTGGGCGAGCACGCGGAAGGAGTTCAAGCGCGTGCACTACCCCGGCCTCTCGACGCACGAGGACCACAAGGTCGCGGCCGAGATCCTCGACGGGTTCGGCGGCATGCTCGCGCTCGAGCTCGCCGGCGGCGGCAAGGCCGCCGAGCGGTTCCTGCGCCGCCTCCGGCTCGTGACGCACGCCCCGTCGCTGGGCGGCGTCGACTCGCTCGTGAGCGAGCCGCGCTACACCTCGCACGCCAAGATGACCGCCGCCGAGCGCGCGCGCCTCGGGATCCCCGACGGGTTCCTGCGCTTCAGCATCGGGCTCGAGGACGTCGACGACCTGGTCGCCGACCTCGAGCAGGCCCTCAAGTGAGCCGATGATCCGCTTCACGCACGTCTCGAAGCAGTACCCGAGGGGCGGCCCCGCCATCGAGGATGTCTCGTTCCACGTCAACCGCGGCGAGTTCGTCTTCCTGACCGGCCCCTCGGGCGCCGGCAAGAGCACGATCCTCAAGCTGATCTACGTGGACGAGCGCCCCACCTCGGGCGAGGTGCGCGTCGCCGGGCAGAGCTCGGTGACGATGGGCGCCGCGCAGGTCCCCGCACTCCGCCGCCGGCTGGGCGTGGTCTTCCAGGACTTCCGGCTGCTCGAGGACCGCACGGCCGAGCAGAACGTCGCGTTCGCGCTCGAGGTGATCGGGACGCCGGCGTCGGCGATCGGCCCCAAGGTCGCGCGCGTGCTCACGCAGGTGGGGCTCGCGGCCAAGGCCACCGCCCTGCCGCACGAGCTCTCGGGCGGCGAGCAGCAGCGCGT
>CAZPJF010000256.1:0-5518 GCA_964586095.1 uncultured Gemmatimonas sp.
ACCGCCGGCGTGCCGTTCGACGTGCCGGGCACCACCAACCAGCTCAAGGTGGAGACGGTGTGAAGCTCACCTTCCTCGGCACGGGGACGAGCTTCGGCGTGCCGCAGGTGGGGTGCGGGTGCGCCGTCTGCCGTTCCCCCGACGTGCGCGACCGCCGGACGCGGGTGGGCGCGCTCGTCGAGGCCGGGGGGTTCCGCCTCCTCCTCGACACGCCGCCCGAGCTGCGGCTGCAGCTCATCGCGGCGCAGGTCGACCGCGTGGACGCGGTGCTCTTCACGCACGACCACGCCGACCACACGCACGGCATCGACGACGTGCGCGCGATCACGGTGCGGGGGAGCGGCGGGCTCCCGATGTACGGCCCCGCCGAGACGCTGCGGACGCTCACGCACCGGTTCGACTACATCTTCGACCCCGCCGCGCGGCCGATCCCCGGCACGAGCAAGCCGGAGGGCATCGCCCAGGTGCTCGAGGCCGGCGTCCCCGTGCGCATCGGGCCGCTGGACGTCCTGCCCTTCGAGGTCCCGCACGGGCGCGCCCGCGTCTTCGGCTACCGCATCGGGCCGCTCGCCTACGTCACCGACGCCAAGGCGCTCCCGGACGACGTGGTGCCGGCGCTGCGGGGCGTGCGCCTGCTGGTGCTCAACGCGCTCTTCCGCCGCCCGCATCCCACGCACCTCTCGGTGAGCGAGGCGGTGGCGGTGGCGCGTCGCGTGGGGGCGGCACGCACCTTGCTCACCCACCTCACGCACGAGACGGCGCACGCCGAGCTCGAGGCCGAACTCCCCCCCGACATCCGCCCCGCCCACGACGGGCTGACCGTGGAGATCCCCGAGGAATGACGATCCAGCTCGACGTCTCCGGCATGCTCGCGCGCGCCGTCCCGCACGGCGCCTCGCGCGACCGCATCACCTCGCTCGCCCCGCGGCTCGCCGCCGCGCACGCCGGCCTCCTCGCCGACGCGGCCCGCGGCGTCCTCGGCTTCCGCGAGCTCGAGGCGCAGGCCAGCGAGCGCGCCCGCGTGGTGGAGTGGGCGACGCGCCACCGCGGCGCCGTCGACGACGTCGTGGTGCTCGGCATCGGCGGCTCGGCGCTCGGGGCCGTGGCGCTCCGCACCGCGCTGCTGCCGCGGGACTGGAACGCCCGCACGCGCGACCAGCGCGGCGGCCGGCCGCGGCTCCACGTGCTCGACAACGTCGACCCGCGCTCGGTCCGCGGGCTGCTCGAGCTCGTCGACCTGCGCCGCACCCGCTTCCTCGTGATCTCCAAGTCGGGGAGCACGGCGGAGACCATGTCGCAGTACCTGTTCCTGCGCGCGCGGCTCGCGGAGGCCGGCGTCGCCGCCCGCGATGCCATCGCCTTCGTCACCGACCCGGCCAAGGGCGTGCTGCGGCGGCTCGCGCGGGACGAGGGGATCCCGACCTTCGACGTGCCGCCCAACGTGGGCGGGCGCTTCTCCGTGCTGTCGCCGGTGGGGACCCTCCCCGCCGCGCTGCTGGGGCTCGACGTCGCCCAGCTCATCGACGGGGCCATCGCCATGCGCGACCGCTGCGCCTCGGACCGGTTCCGCGAGAACCCGGCGCTGGCGTTCGCCGCGCTCCAGTGGCGTGCGCAGGTCGAGGCGGGGCAGGGGATGCACGTGCTCATGCCGTACTCCGACGCCTTCCGCGACCTGGCGCCCTGGTTCGTGCAGCTCTGGGCCGAGAGCCTCGGCAAGCGGCGCGGTGACGGCGCGCACGTGGGCCCCACGCCCATCGCCGCGGTGGGCGCCACCGACCAGCACGCGCAGGTGCAGCTCTTCATGGAGGGCCCGGCCGACAAGACCGTCACCTTCATCGAGGTCGCGGAGGACGAGGGGGGGGACCTCACGATCCCCGCGGCGGGCGTCGCGGAGCTGGCGTACCTGGGCGGGCATGGCTTCGGCGAGCTGCTGCGCGCCGAGTGCCGCGCGACCGCCGGGGCCCTCGCGACCATGGGGCGGCCCACCATGACGCTGCGCGTCACGCGCGCCGACGCCTGGCACCTGGGCGGGCTCTTCATGTTCTTCGAGCTCGCGACCATCTACGCCGGCCAGCTCTACGGCGTGGACCCGCTCGACCAGCCGGGCGTCGAGCTCGGCAAGCAGCTCACCTACTACCAGTTCGGCCACCCCGACTGGCAGGGGATGAAGGCCACCTGGGAGGCGCTGCCGCCGGCCGACCCCGACTGGGTGCTGTAGGGCGTTGGTTCATTGCCCCGGTCCGCCGGACGGGGCAGATTCCTCCCATCGCATGCGCGCGCCGCCCGGGGCGGCGCCCCCACTCTCTCGTCCCGTCCCGATGTCCGCCTGTCCCGCCTCCGTCCGCAGCGCCTTGGGCGCCGCGCTCTCGATCGACAACGGCCGCCTGTCCGTGAAGGACGAGGCCGCGCTCGCCGGCCCGCTCATGGACGGCCTCGTCCGCCTCGCCGTCTTCGGCTCCGAGGCCGAGAAGGAGTGGGCCCGGTGGGTCATCTGGGAGGCCGCCCGCGCGGTCGGCACGCACTCGGCGTCGATCCACGACTTCTACATGGCGCGCGGCCGCGGCGATGTGAAGGGCGTCACCGTGCCGGCCATGAACATCCGCGGCGCGTCGTACGACACCATGCGCTCCATCTGGCGCACCGCCCGCCGGCTCGACGGCTCGGCGATCATCTTCGAGATCGCGCGCTCCGAGATCGCGTACACCGAGCAGCGCCCGAGCGAGTACGTGGCGGTGGTGCTCGCCTCGGCGCTCCGCGAGGGGTACCGCGGGCCGGTGTTCGTGCAGGGCGACCACTTCCAGGTGAACGCCAAGAAGTACAAGGCCGACCCGGGGCCGGAGGTCGCGGCGGTGAAGGCCCTCGCCACCGAGGCGATCGCGGCCGGCTTCTTCAACATCGACCTCGACACGTCGACCCTCGTCGACCTCGCGCACCCCACGCTCGACGCGCAGCAGCGCCTCAACTTCGAGGTGGGCGTGGAGCTCACGCGCCACGTGCGCGGGCTCGAGCCCCCGGGCGTGACGATCTCGCTCGGCGGCGAGATCGGCGAGGTGGGGACCGAGAACTCCACGGTGCCCGAGCTCGAGGCCTTCATGGACGGCTACAACCGGACGCTGCAGGCGCAGGCGCCGGGGATGGTCGGCCTCTCCAAGATCTCGGTGCAGTCGGGGACGAGCCACGGCGGCGTGGTGCTGGCGGACGGCTCGATCGCCGACGTCAAGCTCGACTTCAAGACGCTCGAGGACCTCTCGCGCGTGGCGCGCGAGAAGTACGGCCTCTCGGGCGCGGTGCAGCACGGCGCGTCGACGCTGCCGGACGACGCGTTCTTCCACTTCCCGAAGACCGAGACCGCGGAGATCCACCTCGCGACCGGCTTCCAGAACATGCTCTACGACCATCTCCCGGCGTCACTGCGTGACGAGATCTACGCCTGGCTGCGCACCAACGCGGCCGACGAGCGCAAGGCCGGGGACTCGGACGAGCAGTTCTTCTACAAGACGCGGAAGAAGGCGCTCGGCCCGTTCAAGCGGCAGCTCTGGGACCTCCCGGCCGACGTGAAGGCCGCCCTGGCGGCGGCGTACGACGCCAAGTTCGCCTTCCTGTTCGAGAAGCTCGGCGTGACCGGAACATCGGCCGCCGTGCGGCGGTACGTGAAGGGGCCGGCCATCGAGCGGCCGGCACCCGGCACGGGCGGACCCGCCGTCGAGGCGGCCCCGGATGACGCCGAGGCGGGCGAGTAGGACGGTCGGGCACGGGCCCGGCCCGTGCCCCCCACCACACGCGCGAGAGCGCATTGCACGGAGTCCGATCATGAAGAAGCTCATCCTCGCAGGCCTCCTGGCGGTCACCGCCACCGCCTGCGTCTCCAAGTCCGAGTACGACCGCCAGCTCCAGCAGGTGGCGTCGATCTCCTCCGAGAAGGACTCGCTCCTCAAGGAGGTCGTGGCCACGTCGCAGTTCATCGCCGAGGTGAACGGGGAGCTCGACAAGGTGAAGGGCGGCCAGCCGATCGTGAAGGCGGGCGGGGAGATGGAGACCATGTCCCCGACCGAGGCGCGCCAGGCGCTCGCCGAGCGCGTGAAGGGCCTCACCGAGCGCCTCCGCGAGAGCGAGGAGCGGCTCGCCCAGAGCCGCCGCCGCGTGAGCCAGCTCACCGCGAACAACGCGACCATGCAGGCGCAGATGGCCTCGTTCGACTCGACCATCAAGTCGTTCCAGGTGATCATCGACAACCAGAAGGCCGAGATTGTCGCGCTCCTCGACCAGGTGAGCACGCTCACCTCCGAGAACATGGCGCTCCGCGAGACCAACGTCGCGCTCGAGACCGAGCGCAACACGCTGAGCCAGGACAAGGCCGCCCTCACCACCGAGCAGAACACCGTGTACTGGGTCGCCGGCAAGAAGGACGACCTGCTGAAGCGCGGCATCATCGAGCAGCGCGGCGGCATGCTGGGCATCGGCAAGACGCAGGTGCTCGCGCGCACCCTCGACGCCGGCGAGTTCACGGCGGTCGACCGCCGCGAGATGAGCGAGATCACCCTGCCGAATCCCGCCAAGTCGTACCGCATCATCACGACGAACGACGTGAGCGGCCTCGAGGCGGCGCCGAAGGACGGCAAGTACAAGGGCGCGCTCAAGATCGCGAACCCCGAGGTGTTCTGGCGCCCGTCGCGGTTCCTCGTGCTGGTGGAGCTCTGATCCCGGGAGGCGGTGATGGCGGAGCAGCGTGAAGCGGACGCCGCGGTGGTGATCGAGCGCCGCGGTGGTGGCGGGATGGGGCTCTTCCTCCTTGGCGTCGCGGTCGGCGCCGGCATCGCGCTGCTCTACGCCCCGCAGTCGGGGGCGGAGACCCGCGCCGACCTGCGGCGGAAGGCGCGCAAGCTCCGCCGCACGGTGCGCGACGCCACCGAGGACGCGCGCGAGGCGGCGGAGGACTTCGTCCGTTCGGGGCGCGAGGTGGCGGAGGAGATCGTGCAGTCCGGCCGCGAGGCCGCCGAGGGCGCGGTCCGCACCGGCCGCCGCGCCGCGCGCGATGCGGCCCGCGAGGCCCGCGAGATCCTCGAGCGCCGGCTCGCCCGGCACGGCGCCCGCCCGGCCGATGATGAGGACGAGGACATCGGCGTCTGAGAGCGCTCTGGCACTTCCTCCGTGACGTCGTCCGGCGCGCGGATGCCGACGACGCACTGTTCCTGGCCGGCGGGGTGGCGTTCAACGTCCTCCTCGCCGGCATTCCGTTCTTCCTCCTCCTCGCCGCCGGGCTCGGCGTGATCCTCGACCAGTCCCCCGAGACGGCCGCCAAGGTGGTGCAGGGGACCCTGCAGACGCTGCTCCCGGCGCGGCTCGTCGCCGAGGGCACCATCCTGGACCCCGTGCTCGCCGACGTCGTCCGCACGCGCACCGTGGTCGGCATCTGGGGCGCGCTGGCCTTCCTCTGGTTCTCGTCCCGCCTCTTCGGGACGCTCCGCGCGGTGCTCGCGTTCATCTTCGTGCACGGGCGCGACCGCGGCTACTTCCACGG
>CAZPJF010000257.1:0-5465 GCA_964586095.1 uncultured Gemmatimonas sp.
GTCGAGCGCTCGCTGCGGTCGAACACCGACATCTCGCCGAAGAGCGCGCCCGGCTTGAGTACGGCCAGGGCCTCCTCACCGCTGCCGGGCACGACGCGCGAGATCCGCACCTCGCCCGAGATGATGAGGTAGAGCCGGCTCCCGGCCTCCCCCTCCTTGAAGATGTACTCCCCCGAGACGAACTCCTGCGTGCGGCAGACCTCCGCCACGCGCGCGAGCTCATTGTCGTCCAGGTCCTGGAAGATCGCTACGCCGCGCAGCAGCGCGACTGTGTCGGACATCGGGGCCTCGGGGCAGGGTGCTCCGCGAAGCTACGGGGAGTCGAGGGGCTCTGGCAAGGCGAGCACCCACGCCGCCGCACCGACGCGCCGAGCGCGCGCCACCCCGTCCTCCTCTGCCCTCCGGCTGCCGCTCCGCCTAGCATTCGGCGATGCCCGCATCGCGCCCGCTGACGCTTCGGCTCGCCGCCCTCGGCTTCGCGGCCCTCGTGCCCGGTGCCATCGGACCGACCGCCCTCGCGGCGCAGGCCGGTCCGGTGGCCGCCCAGCCGCAGTTCGAGACGCGCCTCGACGCGGCGCTCTCCCCCGGCGCCGGCCTGCTCGGTGGCGTCGGCGTGAACGTGCGCGCGGGGTGGTACGCCAGGGTCGGACTCGGCGCGAGCGCCGGCGTGACCCGCCGCGCCGACCGCTGGGTCGCGACGCAGCGCGCCGACTTCACGGCGCGCTTCCTCTTCGACCCCTTCGGCGAGTCGCGACGCGCGTTCTACGCCGGCGCCGGCCTCGGTGTCACCGCCTCCGGCGGTGACGAGCTCCGCGGCGTGCTGCTCGGGGTGGTCGGCATGGAAGGCTCCCGCGACCGGCGGCTCGTCCCGGCCGCCGAGCTCACGCTCGGCGACGGCGTGCGGCTCGCCCTGGTGCTGCGCGCACGGCGCCCCCAGGGTCGCTGAAGCGACGCGGCCCCGGAGCATCGCTCCGGGGCCGCGTGACGCATCAGGCCGCGTTCACCGTGTCGAGTTCGCCGGCCGTCGCATCGCCCGCGTCCGCGGCGAGCACCGCGTCGGGGGTCGCCGTCGGCTCGGCGCGCTTCACCGGGGTCGCGAACCGCTCACCCAGCGTGCGCAGGTCGGCGAGATCCTTCTTGCCGAGCTCATGGTACCGCTCGGCCATGTACTTCATCGTCTCGTCGAACCACTCGGTCACATGTTCGGGCTCACTCCCGACGACGCCGCACCGCATGATGTGCTGGAACAGCTCATCCCGTGCCTGGTCGAACGGCGACGGCTGGGCGGTCATCGGACGGCCTCGGTTTCTCTGTCTGCTCATCTCGTCCGGATGGAGGGTCGTGGACGGGTGTCCCGTCCGCCCCGAAACCTAATCGACGGGGCACACTTCTCCTACCCCGGCCCTGCCGCCGGTGTAACTTTGTCACGTCCCTCCTGTCGGCCACCACCGGAGCCCCCCGACCGTGCCCAGCGTCAAGCCCAAGTCCGCCCCCTTCGGTCCCATCCTCGGCGTCGTCGCGATCGTCGGCGTCGCCGCCATCGCCTGGGTGGTGTCCCGTCCCAAGCAGGTCATCAAGCTCGACCCCACGGCGAACATCACCCTCGAGGCCAAGGGCGTCGTCACCGGCAGCCCGGATGCGTTGGTCGAGATCGTGGAGTTCGCCGACTTCGAGTGCCCGGGGTGCGGGTACTTCGCCACGCTGCACGAGCCGGACGTGATGGCCCGCCTCGTCGCCTCGGGCGAGATCCGCTTCCGCTTCATGGACTTCCCGCTCGACATGCACCCCAACGCCGTCGCGGCGCATAACGCCGCGGCCTGCGCCAACGAGCAGGGGAAGTTCTGGGAGATGCATGACGCGATCTTCCAGACCCAGGACAAGTGGAACACCCAGGCCACCCGCGACCCCAAGAAGGTGCTCCAGCAGGTGGCCCGCGACGTCGGCATCGACCAGGGCGCCTGGGAGAGCTGCTACGACTCCGGCCGGCAGCTCGAGCAGATCGAGGCCAATCGGCGCGCCGGGCTCCGTCTCCGCGTCGGCAGCACGCCCTCCTTCAAGATCGGCGACCAGGTGTACGCCGGCGTCATGACCTTCGACGAGATCAACCAGAAGGTGCTCGCCGAGAAGGTCCGGCTCATGGCCAGCGCGAGCGCGCAGGCCGGCAAGGCGGTGACGGCGGACGACGTCCGCAAGCAGGCGGTGCCGGTCAAGCCCTGAGGGCGCGCGCGCCCCGGGTCGCGTCCCCTCGAAGGGCCCGTCGCACGGCGCGGCGGGCCCTTCGCCCTGTGGCGCACGCGCGCCTCAGCCCTCCTGGTCCGCGTACTGCTCCTTGAGCGACGCCACCACGTTCGGGTCGGCGAGCGTGGTCGTGTCGCCCAGCGCGCGCCCCTCCGCGATGTCCCGCAGCAGCCGCCGCATGATCTTCCCCGAGCGGGTCTTGGGGAGGTCGGCGGAGAAGAGGACGTCGTCCGGTCGCGCGAGGGCGCCGATCTTGGTCGCGACGTGCTCGCGGAGTTCCTCCCGCAGCTCGCTCGACTTGTGGAAGCCGTCGCGCAGGGTCACGAACGCACAGACCGCCTGGGCCTTGAGCTCGTGCGCCTTCCCGACGACCGCCGCCTCGGCCACCGCCGGGTGCTCCACGAGCGCCGACTCCACCTCCATCGTCCCGATCCGGTGGCCGGCCACGTTCAGCACGTCGTCCACGCGGCCCAGGATCCAGAAGTAGCCATCGTCGTCCCGCTTGGCGCCGTCCCCCGCGAAATAGAGGTCGGGGCGCCCCGGCCACTTGGAGAAGTAGGTCTGCACGTAGCGCGCGTCGTCCCCCCAGATGGTGCGGAGCATCGACGGCCACGGCCGGGTCAGCACGAGGAGCCCCCCACCCACGGGGATCCGGTTCGCGGCCGCGTCGAGCAGGTCGGCCGAGTAGCCGGGGAGGGGCTGGGTGGCGCTGCCGGGCTTCGTGGCCGTCACGCCGGGGAGCGGCGAGATGACGATCGAGCCCGTCTCCGTCTGCCACCACGTGTCGACGATCGGGCAGCGGCCGCCGCCGATCTGCTCCTGGTACCAGATCCACGCCTCGGGATTGATCGGCTCGCCCACCGAGCCCAGCAGCCGCAGCGAGGAGAGATCGTGCCGGCGGGGGTGCTCCGTGCCCCACTTCATGAACGCGCGGATGGCGGTGGGGGCCGTGTAGAAGATCGTCACGCCGTGGCGGGCGATGATGGACCAGAAGCGGTCGCGCTCCGGCCAGTCGGGGGCGCCCTCGTACATGACGCAGGTCGCGCCGTTCGCGAGCGGGCCGTACACGAGGTAGGTGTGTCCCGTGATCCACCCCACGTCGGCGGTGCACCAGAAGACGTCCTCCTCCTTGAGGTCGAAGACCATGCGCGTGGAGCTCTCGGCGCCGACGAGGTAGCCGCCCGTGGTGTGCACGATCCCCTTCGGCTTGCCCGTGGTCCCCGACGTGTAGAGGATGAACAGCACGTCCTCCGCGTCCATCGGCTCGGGCTCGCACCGGTCGTGCGCGTGCTGCATGAGCCGGTGGTACCAGTGGTCGCGCCCCTCGCGCATCTCGACGTGCGCCTCGGTGATCGGGCCCGCGGCGCGCCGCTGCACCACCACCACGTGCTGCACGGACGGGCACTCCTCGAGCGCCTTGTCGGTGTTGCGCTTGAGCGGGACGACCTGGCCCCGCCGGTAGCCGCCGTCGGCGGTGATCACGACCTTCGCTTCGGCGTCGTTCATCCGGTCGCGCAGCGACTCCGGGCTGAAGCCGCCGAAGACCACCGAGTGGATCGCGCCGATGCGCGCGCACGCGAGCATCGCGACCGCCGCCTCGGGGATGAGCGGGAGGTAGATGCCCACGCGGTCGCCCTTCGCGACGCCGAGCGACTTGAGGACGTTCGCGAAGGCGCGCACCTCGCGGGCGAGCTCCCAGTAGGTGAGCGTCCGCCGGTCGCCCGGCTCGCCCTCCCACACGATGGCCGCCTTGTTGCGCCGCGCGCCGGCCAGGTGCCGGTCGAGGCAGTTCTCGGCCACGTTGAGCGTGCCCCCGACGAACCACTTGGCGTGCGGCGGCTCCCAGTCGAGCACGCGCGACCACTTGCGGCGCCAATGCAGCCGCTCGGCCTGCTCGGCCCAATAGTGGATGGGGTCCTTCGCGGCGTGCTCGTGGAGAGCCGTGTCGCGCACCAGCGCGGCGCCCTGGAAGCCGGCGGGGGGTGGGAACCGTCGCGTTTCGCTGAGGAGGACGTCGATGTCGGTCATGCGACAATGGTACGGGCGCTGAGCGATGAGGGGCAGGCCGCGCCGTTGGTGACCGACCTCTTCGTCCGCGTGTGACCCAGCATAATGTCAAACAAGTAGACACTGTAGCGCAATCCGTCATATCCGCCGCGCATTCCGCTCGCGCGGGGACATATCACGACGTGAGATTAGGTTAAGCTATTGCAATAACGCAACTTACGTCATCACACACCTTGGCATGCTTCTCGCATTCGCTAAGGCCTGAACGCGCAGAACGCCACACCGACAAGAGCACACCCATCGCGAGGTGGGGTCGCAAAGCCAGGAGTCTCGGCCACCCGAGATGGTCCGGCTGCCGAAGAGTGGATCGGTCGCTCGCGGGAGGGTCCCGCGACATCACGGCAGCCTCACCTGGACGTCGGACGGGCTCTTCCCTGCGCGGGAGGACCTGATGTTCGCCCCGACCCCTACTGCCGTGGAGACCACCGTGGACCCCCTCGTCGCTCCCGCCCGACTCACTTCAGACCACCGCCTCGAGTTCCGGCGCGCGGTCCTGGAGTCGCTCGAGGCGGCGACGCGCGCCGGTGACCCCGCCGTCAGCGTCGACCTCGGCCAGACGATCGAACTCGATGCGAGCGGCCTTGGCGTCCTCGTGCTCCTGCAGAAGCGGGCGCGCGAGCGCGGCCTGCGCACCCGGCTCATCCGCGCGCCGCACCTCGTGCGCGAGATGCTGCAGCTCACCCGGCTCGAGACGCTCTTCGAGTTCGCGACGTCCGAGTGACGCGCGCGCGCCGCGCGCACCGGGCCGTTCCGGCAGCGCGGCGCACCGTTCCGTGCATGCCCCGCAGGCGCTACCGTTCTGCGGATGAGCGCCGGCGCGGGGTGCGGTCGATGACGACGCGGGTCGAGGCGGTGGACCTGGTCCGTGCCTTCGGCGCGCGTCGGGCCGTCGATGGCCTCTCGTTCACGCTCGGCCCCGGCGACTGCCTCGCGGTCTTCGGCCCCAACGGCGCCGGCAAGACGACGGCCCTGCGTCTCCTCGCGGGCCTGCTCTCGCCCTCCGGCGGGCGCGCCGCGATCGGCGGCGTGCCGCTCCCCCGGCCCGAGGCGCGCGCGCGCGTGGGGCTCATCTCGCACAAGTCGATGCTCTACGAGGCGTTGACCGCGCGCGAGAACGTCGCCTTCTCGGCCCGCCTGCACGGGCTCGCGGACGTCGCGGG
>CAZPJF010000258.1:0-5426 GCA_964586095.1 uncultured Gemmatimonas sp.
GCTCCACCGCCACCTCCGCCACGTCGCCCGCGCCCCGCACCGCGCGCTCCACCTCGGCGGCGCCCGCCGTGGTCGCCACCCGCACCTCGAAGGCCTGCGGCGTGGTCGCCGCCTGCAGCTGCTCCACCGACGGCACGCAGCCGACCACCTCGCCGAGCTCGCGGAGCCGCTGGATCACCATGAACGCGCGCACCCCGGGGAGCAGCGACTGCGGATCCTGCCGCACGCGCACGACCGCGCCGCTGAACTCCGCGGCGCCGCCCGGTTCGGACGGCGAGGGCGCCCCGCCGGCGCGCCCGCCGAGCCCGGGCGGCAGCGCCATCTCCGACGTGATCCGCATCGCGTCGCTCGGCCGGTGCACCCGGAACTCGGCCGTCGAGCGGCCCCCGGCGACGTCGTGCAGCCGCTCGAGCACGCGCTGCATGAGCGGCGTCATCGCGCCGCCCTCGGTCGCCTGCTCCACGCCGTCCTCGAGCGCGTCGGTCGCGGCGAAGAGCGCGTCCATCAGCTCGGCCGAGAGCGACTGGTCGCCCGTGCGCACCTTGTCGAGCAGCGACTCCAGCTCGTGCGAGAACTCGGCGACGGCCGTGTAGCCCATCGTCGCGCTCATCCCCTTGATGGTGTGCACGCCGCGGAAGATCGCGTCCACCGGCTCGCGCGCCGCCTCGCCCTGCTCGAGCGCGAGCAGGGCACGGTTGATCGCCGAGAGCTGGTCGCGGCTCTCCGTGCGGAAGAGGTCGGCGTACTTGGACTTGTCCACGGAGGACAGAGGGCAGAAGGCAGAAGGCGGACGGCAGCGAGCGGCGGGGCGCCCGCGGTGCCGTCAGCCCAGGACCCGCTGCACCGCCTCGAGCACGCGGCTCGGCTGGAAGGGCTTCACCACGAAGTCCTTCGCGCCGGCCTGGATGGCCTCGACCACCAGCGACTGCTGCCCCATGGCGCTGCACATCAGCACCTTGGCGTTGGGGTCGAACTTCGTGATCTCGCGCACCGCGTCGATGCCGCCCATGTCGGGCATCACGATGTCCATCGTCACCAGGTCCGGGCGGAGCTGCTTGTACTTCTCCACGGCCTGCGAGCCCGTCTCCGCCTCGCCGACGATCTCGAATCCCGCCTGCTGCAGGATGTCGCCCACCATCGTGCGCATGAAGATCGCGTCATCACAGATCAGTACCGTCGGAGCCACCGTGTTCCCCCGTCCTCAGTGAAGGTCGCCTGTCACGCCGTCGCCAGCACCGACTTGCAGAGCGCGGCGGCATCGACGAGCGCCGCCGGCCCTTCCGCGAGCCGGACCATCCCTGCCACGAGCCCGTCGGCGGCCCGCGCCGCCTCGACCGGCTCCACCACGGCCTCGTCGGACGTGGCCACCGACCGCACCGCATCCACCCGCACGCCGAGGGCCCGCCCGTCGACGTCGAGCACCACCACCTGCGCCCGCTCGCGCGGCGCGAGCGCGAGCCGCGTCGCGAGGTCCACCACCGTCACCACCATCCCGCGGAGGTTCACCAACCCCACCACCCACGCCGGCGCCCCGGGGAGCCGGGTGACCGACCGCGCCGGCACGATCTCGCGCACCGTCGCCAGCTCCCACGCGAAGCGCTGCCCGCCCGCGAGCACCACGAGGTACCGCGGCAGCGCGGAATCAGCCGTCCGCTCTATAGAAGCCAAGGTACTCCAGCGGGTCAGGGTGGGCAAACCAATCCGGCTCGCCGGCCGCGGCCGCCAGCGAGCGCTTCAGATCGTCCGGCAGCGGGGAGCGCAGGTCGAGCCGCGCGCCAGACACCGGATGTGTGAAGACGAGCCAGGCCGCATGAAGGAAATGCCGCTTGGGCGGAAGTGACACCAGGCGGCGCCCCCCGCCGCCGCCATAGGTGTCGTCCCCCACCACGGGGTGCCCCACCGACGCGAGGTGCACGCGGATCTGGTGCGTCCGGCCCGTGTGGAGGTGGCAGCGCAGGAAGTCGGTCGACTCGAGGCGCGCGAGCCGCACGAAGTCGGTCCGGGCCTGCCGCCCGTCGGGGCGGATCGCGACGCGGGTCCGGTCGTTGGGGTCGCGGCCGAGGGGCTTGTCGATGGTGAGGCGGTCGGCGTCGAGGTGGCCCCAGCAGAGCGCCGCGTAGCGCCGCTGGATCCGGCGCGCCGCGAGGTCGGCGCTGAGCGTCCGGTGCGCCCGGTCGGTCTTGGCCACCACGAGCAGCCCGGACGTCTCCTTGTCGAGCCGGTGCACGAGGCCGGCGCGCTCGGGCCCGCCGCCGGCCGCGAGCCCCTGCCCGCGCCCCAGGAGCGCGTTCACCAGCGTCCCGGTCCAGTTCCCGGGCGCCGGGTGCACGACCATCCCCGCCGGCTTGTCGACCACCACGAGGTCGTCGTCCTCGTAGGCCACGCGCACGTCGATCGCCTCGGGGACGATCTCGCGGCCCGGCGGCTCGGGGATCGTCACGGCGATCGCGGCGCCGGGCTCCAGCCGGAAGCTCGCCCGCTCCGCGCGCCCGCCGACGGTCACGCGCCCGGTGGCGATGAGCGTCGCCGCCTGGGTGCGCGAGAGCGCGGTGAGCCGCGCGACGGCGAGGTCGAGCCGCTCGCCGGCGACGTCGTCGGAGCTGAACGTGTAGGGACCGGGAGGGAGCGGTTCGCTCACGCGATCCTCACCCGGTCGTCGCCCCGTCGCCGCCGGCCCCCGCGGCGGGGTCCCCGGCCCGCGCGTGCGCCGCCGCATCGCCCGCGGCCGTGCGCTCCGCCGCGACCTTCTCCTCCTCCTCGTGCCAGAGCACGATCGCGAGGATGACCGCCCCCGTGCTCACCGCCATGTCCGCGATGTTGAACGTGGGCCAGCGCCACGCGCCCACGCCCACATCGAGGAAGTCGACCACCCCCCGCGGCGAGCGCACGCGGTCGACGAGGTTCCCGAGCGCGCCCCCGCTCACGAGCGCCAGGGCCCACGGGCGCCACCGGGCGTCGGGGGGCGCCTGCCGGTAGAGGCGCCACATCACGACGAGCGCGATCACCGTGAGGCCCATGAAGATCCAACGCGACCACGGCCCGAGGTGCAGCCCGAAGGCGGCCCCCGGGTTGTAGACGAGCGTCAGCCGGAACCACTCGCCGAACACCGGGTGCGGCACGTACGCCGGCGTGAGCCGGTCCACGGCCACGACCTTGGTGAGCGCGTCGAGCACGACGATCCCCGCCGCGATCCCGACGAATCGCGACGGGGGCATCGGGCCGCCCTCACTTCTTGCCATCTTCCTCACGCTGCTTGCACTCGATGCAGTACCGCGCGTGCGGGAGCGCGTCGAGCCGGTCGAAGCCCACCTCGCCGCCGCAGTTGTGGCACTTCCCGAACTCCTCGGGGGTGCGGTAGAGCCGGCGCAGCGCCTGGTCCACGTGCCACAGGAAGCGCCCCTCCTTGCTCGCGAACAGGAACGCCTTCTCGCGCTCCATCGCGTCGGTGCCCTGGTCGGCCATGTGGAACGAGTACGCGCTCAGGTCGCCGTCGGCGCCCTGCGGCGTGTTCCCGAACGTCTCGTCGTAGTGGCCGAGCTCCTTGAGGACGCGCCGGCGCTCCTCGAGGAGGCGCTTCTCGAAGTACTGGATCTGCTTCTTCGGGAAGGGCTTGAACTTCTTCTCGCCACCGGGGGTCGCGTTCGCCGCCATGTCAGCTGTCCTTGGAAAGGGCGATGCGGGCCACGGGACCGTCGAGTTCCACCTCGGCGGTCGCGAGCCACGCGGGAGTCGTGGGGAGCACCTCGGCGATGAGGCACTCCCGCGCCAGCACTTCACCTGCGATCCACGCCGCGTGCGGCCGCAGCGCCTCCTGCACCTCCGCCGGCCCGGCGATCGCGAGCCGGATCCGGTCGCTCACCGCGAGCCCGCTCTCCTTCCGCAGGCGCTGCACGCGGCTCACCACCTCGCGCGCCATCCCCTCGGCGCGGAGGGCGGGCGTGACCGTCGGGTCCAGCGCGACCGACAGCCCCTCCCCCTGCTGCACCACGAGCGCGGTCGCGGCGCGCGCGGTGATCGTCACGCGCGACGCATCGAGCATGAGCATCCCGTACCCCGGAACCTCGACCTCGATGCTGCCGCCCCCCTCGATGGCGCGGAGCTGCTCCTGCGTGAGCCCCTCCACCACCGGCTTGGTCGCCTTCATCGCCGCGCCCACCACCTTGCCGAGCACGGGGAAGTTCGGCTTTCCCTCGAGCCGCACCCAGTCGGCCGCCGAGTCGGCAAAGGTCACCGCCTTCACGTTGAGCTCGGCCGCCACGAGCGGCGCGATCATCGCATGCCACGCGGCGTCGACGCCCGGCGTGACGCAGGTGAGCGCGGCGAGCGGCTGCCGCACCTTGAGGCCCGCCACCTCGCGCGCGGCGCGGCCGAGCGTCGCGAGCGTCCGCGCCGCGGCCATCGCACCCTCGAGCGCCTCGTCGCGCACCGTCACCTGCACCGTCGCCATCACCGGCCGGTCGCCCGGCCCGTGCCGCACCAGCATCCGCGTGCCCCGCGTGTAGCTCGCGAGGTGCACCGACTTCCCCGTGAGCTCCCCGTGGATCCAGTCGCTCACGAACGGCGCGAAGGGCGCCAGCAGCCGGCAGGTGACCGTGAGCACCTCGTGCAGCGTCGCGAAGGCCGCGCGGTTGTCCGCGCCGTCCACCTCGTAGAAGCGGCCCCGCGACAGGCGCACGTACCAGTTCGCCACGTCCTCGGTCACGAACTCCATCAGGAGCCGCGCCGCCGCCGTGGCGTCGAACCGCTCGAGCGTCGCGTCCACCTCGCTCTCCACCGCCGCGAGGCGCGAGAGGATCCACCGGTCGAGCACCGGCCGCTCGGCGATCGCCGGGTCGGCCGCGCTCGGCGTCCAGCCGAAGTTCGCGTTCTGCGCGAAGATGCCGGAGTAGACGTTGCGCAGCGTGACGAGGAAGCGCCCCGCGGTCTCGCGGATGACCCCCTCGTCGAACCGGCGCGGCACCCACACCTGCGAGCTCGCCATCAGGAAGAGCCGCACCGCGTCGGCGCCATGGCGCTCCATCACGGCGCGCGGGTCCACGGTGTTGCCGCGCGACTTCGACATCTTCTGCCCGTTCGCGTCGAGCACGAGGTCGTTCACCACGACCGCGCGGTAGGGCGCCGCCGCCCGGCTGCCGTTGTTCGGCAGTGCCTCGCCAAGCCCCGCCGCGATCGCCAGCAGCGAGTAGAACCACCCCCGCGTCTGGTCCACGCCCTCGGCGATGAACTCGGCCGGGTAGTACCGCGCCACCTTCTCCGCGCTCCCCGGCTGGTGGGGGTAGCCCCACTGCGCGAACGGCATCGACCCCGAGTCGAACCAGGTGTCGATCACCTCGCCCACGCGGCGCATGGTGCCCGTCCCGCTCGGAGCCGGCCAGGTGTACTGGTCCACGTGCGGCTTGTGCGGGTCGAAGTCCGCCGGCAGCGGC
>CAZPJF010000259.1:0-5406 GCA_964586095.1 uncultured Gemmatimonas sp.
ATCCACTCCCCGCCGGTCGGGTAGAGCGCGAGCCGCCCGCGCCGGCCGATGCGCACCGCGTCGCCCGCACGGACCATCGCCACATCCGCCGCCGAGGCGGGGTCGAGCACGAGGCGCTGCTGCGGCGCCGCGGCGTCGGCGGGGTCGACGAAACCGCCCGCCGCGGGGCAGCCCGCCGCGGCGGTGCGCAGCTGCGCACTGTCCACGCGGCCGGCACGCCACCGCCGGATGCCGGTGAGCGAGTCCGTCGCCTCCCACGCCGCCTGGTCCCCGGGCTCGACCGGCTGCAGGCGCACCGCGAGGGGACGGCCACCGGCGACCTCGGTCGGCGGGAGGATGAGACTCGTCCCGTCGGCGGCACACGCGACGCCGCTCGCGATGCGCGTGGTCAGCTCGACGGCGGTGTCGCCGAGCACCACGATCGAGTCGGCGTCACGCGCGATCGCGGCCGTCACCAGCAGCGCCTCGCGCGCGCCGCGCTCGAGGCGCGCGCGCGCGTCGGCGCGCCCGAGGGCGCGCCGGGCCCCGGCGAGTGCGCTCGCGCAGGCCACCGCGAGCACGCCCGCGAGCGCCAGCGCGCAGAGCGCCTCGGCGAGCAGGACGCCGCGGCGCGTGCCGCGCAGGCGGACACCGCGGCGCGCGCCGCGCGGGAGGATGCCGCGCCGCGCGACGCACGCGCGGACGCCGCGGTCCGCACGCCTCCTCACGGGCAGCGCCTCGTGGCCCGCAACGCGCGCCGATGCGGCGCAGGCCCCGCGCTCGCCGCGCCGCCTTCGAGCGTCGCGCGTGCCGAATCGCGCCGCACGCGCCACACCTCGGCGACCCGCGCCGCGCTGTCGGATCGCACCAGGCTGTCGGCACCCACGCCGCAGGCCGCGGCCGCGAACCACGCCACGCGTGCCTCGACCGCGTGCGCGACCGCCTCGCGCGCGGCCGCGCGGGTGCGGAGGCGTGCCGCGGCGAGCAGCGCCGACAGGCAGCCGCCGACGCCGACGGCGAGGAGGACGGCGGCGACGAGCACCTCGGCGAGCGAGACGCCGCGGCGGTGGGCGCGGTGGGCCAGGCGCGCCCGGTGGCCCGGTGCGCGCGGCGCGGCGGCAACCCGCCGCCGCGCCGCGGACCCCCGGAACGCACACGGGCCCGGCGCAGTGCGCCGGGCCCGTGCCCGTCCGGAGACGAGGATCAGCTTACTGATCGCAGATCGGCTCGCCGTCGTTCGCGCCCGACCCGATCACGATCTGGCAGGTCTTGGTCGTGCCCGTCGGGAAGGCGACGGAGGCCGAGAAGCCGCCGGTGGTCACGTTGATCGTGAGGTTGGTCACGCCCGTCGAGAGACGGTACTGGTTCGAGTTGAGCGCGTCGGTGTACGCCGCGTACTCGGCGAAGTAGGCCTCCTCGGCGGTCACGAGGTTGCGGAGGTCCGACTTCATGGCCGTGAGGTACGCCTTCTCCTTGGTGTTCGCGAACTTCGGGATCGCGATCGCGGCCAGGATGCCGATGATGACGACGACGATCAGCAGCTCGATCAGGGTGAAGCCCTTCTTGTTGCTCAGCATTGTGGTCTGCTCCGCGGATGGTGAGGATGAGGGAGGGGGGTGCTTCCGGAGGAACGAGGGGGCAGGAAGCATGCCAGCGGGAACCTCGCTGACAACTCCCTATGGCAAAACGACTTACGGTTCGCGAGTTGCCGGCCTTTGACGAGCGGGGGTCGGGGGAGGCAACGAGTCTCGCGTTCTGCCACCCTGCTCGTCGCGCGGGGGGGCCTTCGGGACGCCGGGGGCCGAGAGGAGCACCGGGACCCGAAGAGGCACCGAGGACCGCACGGCCGCCTTTCCCGTGCGTGCGAACCGGTTGCGCGCATCGACCGTGTCCCAGGCGACCAGCGCCGATTCCGCCGCAGTGAGCATCTCCCGGAACGGAGCCACCGCCGCGCCGTCGGCGACCCCCACCGTCGCGGCGAGCCGGGCATCGGAGTACCGCCCCACCTCGAGCAGGCAGGCCGCGCGGCCGAGCAGGGCGAGCACCGCATACGGCCGGGCCCGCAGGACGGCTTCATAGAAGGGCAACGCCTCGGCGCACCGGCCGTCGAAGTGCAGCACGCGGGCGAGGGAGAGCTCGATCAGGTCGTAGCCGGGGAAGAGCGAGTCCGCCGTGCGCAGGTGCTGCTCCGCCTTCGCCCATGCCTTCGCGGTGCCGTACATCTCGCCGATGGCGAACTGGGCGCGGTAGTTGTCCGGCATCTGCACGACGCTGGTCGAGAAGAGCGTGACGTTGTCCTTCCAGACCGGCTGCCGCGCGGCGCTCTGCAGCCCGGCGAGTGCGAGCACGAGGGCCACGCCACCGATGACGAGCCGCTGGACCTGTGGCCGCAGCTGCACGCGCAGCGCGGGCCAGGCATGCGCCGCGGCGGCCCCCCAGAGCACCGCCACCGTGAGGCTCGGCAGGAAGAGGGTCCGCTCCGCGAGCATCACCCCCGCGGCGAAGACGACGTTCGCGACCGTCGAGTAGGTGACCGGCAGCCAGAGCAGGCCGAACAGCAGCACCCGGTCGCGCCGCCAGGCCCACCAGGCGAGCGCGCCGTACGCCGCGAGGATCGCGATGCCCACGAGGTGCCACGCGGCGGGGCTCGGCAGGTACGCCACCGCCGACGGGGAGTAGTCGGCGTAGAGCCGGGCGGGCCAGAGCAGGATGCGCACGAGCTCGGGGAGCAGGCCGAGCATCACGAGCCAGCGTTGGGGCGCACTGAGGCGCTCCAGCGAGGGATGCACCGCGTCACCCAGCACGCCGCCGATCACCGCGAAGCGGACGAGGAAGTACGCCATCACGAGGAGCGCCATGCGGCGCGCGAGCGCCCACCCGGCCGCGCGCACCGCGGGACCGCGCGCGAAGCGCTCGCCGCCGAACGCGAGCTCCGCGGCGACGAGGAGCCCCGGGAGCACGATCGCGTGCTCCTTGCTCAGCAGCCCCACGCCCCAGAGGGCGAGGATCGCGGCGCCCGTGCGCGGCTGCACGGGACCAGTCATCCGGTCGCGCAGGTAGCGCGACACGGCACCGAGGAGCGCGAGCGCGACCCACAGCTCCGACTGGCCCACGCCGTTCGCGACCGTCTCCACGTGCACCGGGTGCACGGCGAACACGAGCGCGGCGATGGCGGCCGGGGTCGGTGCGAGGAGCTGGCGGAGGAGCCGATGCACCAGCGCGCAGACCGCCGCGTAGCCCAGCACGCTCACCAGGTGGAACACGAAGGGGTGCCCGCCGCCGAGCAGGTCCTGCACGGCGAAGGCGAGCATGGTGAGGGGACGGTAGAGCGAGTTCCCACGCCCCACGCCCCAATAGCTCTCCTGGAAGTAGCGCAAGGGCGCCTGGAACTCGCGCACCGACGCTCGCTCCGCGATGATCGCGATGTCGTCGTAGGCGAACCCGTTGCCGAGCCCGCTCACCGAGACGGCGAGCGCGACGAGGACCACGAGGAGCGGCGCGTGCCGCTCGAGTCCGGTCGCGGCCGCCGGCACCGCGACGGGTGTCCCGGGCGCCGTCATCGCGCGAGGTTGTAGCGGAGGATGTGCCCGATGGCCGCCACGCCGTCGCGCCAGCCGATCTTCTTGCCCTCGGCGTACGTGCGGCCGGAGTACGAGATCGGCACCTCGTAGATGCGCGCCCCCAGCTGCGCGAGGCGCGCCGTCACCTCGGGCTCGAACCCGAACCGGTCGGAGGTGAGCCGCAGCGACCGCGCGAGGTCGCCGCGGATCGCCTTGTAGCAGGTCTCCATGTCCGTGAGGTTCAGGTTCGTGAGCATGTTGCTGAACGTCGTCAGCACGAGGTTGCCCACCGAGTGCCAGAAGTAGAGCACGCGGTGCGGCCCGCCGAGGAAGCGCGACCCGAACACGGCGTCCGCGCGGCCGTCGATGATCGGCTCGAGGAGCACCGACCAGTCGGCCGGGTCGTACTCGAGGTCCGCGTCCTGCACGATGACCACGTTCCCGGTGCTCGCCGCGAGCGCGGTGCGGATCGCCGCCCCCTTGCCGCGGTTCACCGGGTGGAACTCCAGGATGTCGATCCGTCCCGCGTTCTTGAGCTCCTGCAGCCGCTCGCGCGTGCCGTCCGTGGAGCAGTCGTCGACGCAGATCACCTGCTTGCGCACCGGCACCGCGTGCACCTCGTCGAGGATCAGGTCGATGGTGTTGCGCTCGTTGTACACGGGGATGAGCACCGACAGCACGAGCTCGCTCGCGGGGAGCGGCGTGCGGCCGCGGATGCGGGCCTTGGGCGGGGCGACGGGGAGGGTCATGGCGTCGTGATGAGGAGGATGCGCACGGGCGAGTCGGTCGGTGCGACGTCCACCGCCCGCCGCCCGCCCGGGAGGGTCGCGGCCAGCAGCGCCTGGTGGAACGGTCCACCCTGGAAGACGAGGTAGGCGCCGGGAGAGAACATCGCGTCGAGCCGCCGGAGCTCGCCCACCCGCGCCTCCATGGACTTGGGGCGCACGTACTCCTGCGGCGTCAGCACCTCGAGCGGGACCACCGGCCGGTCGGCGTGCAGCGCGACGAGCGGGGCGAGCTCGCTGGCGAGCAACCGTCCCGCCAGCCGCGGCTCGTCGAGCGCCGCCCGCGCGATGAGGACGCCGGCGGCGCCCATGTCGTGCGACACGCGGGTCGCGGCACCGCGAGGCAGCGCGCCGCCCGCGTGCACGAGGAGCCCGACGAGCGGCAGCCCGAGCACCAGCCGGACCGGGAGCCGCCGCACCGCGCCGAGGCCGACCGCGCCCAGCAGCACGAGCAGGGGCCAGACGATCCAGACGAACCGATCGAGCCGGTAGGGCCAGGCGAGCGCGACCGCGAGGTAACCGAGCAGCGCCAGCACCAGCACGCGGCTCCGGCCGGCGCGCCAGGTGGACGCGGCACCGAGCCCGATCGCACCCAGCATGAGCGCGCTGAGCCCGGTGCGCACCCCGCCACCCACGAGGGGCGACACGAGCTGCCCGACGAAGGCCCATCCCTGCGCGGCGTTCAGCCGCACGACGTCACGCACGAACCCGAGCCCCTCGGTGCGGACGCCGTCGAGCGCCCACTGGAGGTACGGACCGTAGATGCCGACGAGGTCCGCGGGGAACCCGTCGGCGCGCGTGGAGACGAACCACTGCCAGGGTGCGAGGAGCAGCGCGACGATCGCGCCGTACGTGGCCGCCGTACGCCAGCGGCGCACGGCGGCGAGCAGCAGGAGCGTCGCGATCGGCACCACGCCGCCGATCGTGCGCGTGAGCACGAGCAGCGCGGCGAGCACGGTGGCGCCCAGCACGAGGCGGAACGGCACCGGCGCATCGGCGCGCACATCGGCGCGCACATCGGCGCGCACATCGGCGGCCGCGGCGGCGGGCGCGGGCCCCACGAGCCGCTGCGTCGCGAGCAG
>CAZPJF010000260.1:0-5401 GCA_964586095.1 uncultured Gemmatimonas sp.
GCACATTGCACGCTAGGCTGGTGCGCCCGCGACTCCGGAGTATCCCCGGCGTAGCCGAGATCAACTCGTTCGGCGGGCTCGTGCGGCAGGCACAGGTGGTGGTGCGCCCGGAGCGGCTTATCAGCTACGGGCTCACGCTGCACGACGTGGTCACCGCAGTGGAGTCAAACAGTGCCATAGCCGCCGGAGGGTATCTTGAGCACCAAGACCAGCAGTACATCCTGCGAGGGCTGGGACAGGTGGAGTCGCTCGACGACCTACGGCGCACGGTCATCCGGGCGAGCGCGAGTGGCGTCCCGGTGCTCGTCGGTGACGTCGCCGAGGTGAAGTTCGGGGCGGAGATTCGCCAGGGCGCCGTCTCGATAGACGGGAAGGGCGAGGCGGTGACAGGTATTGTGATGATGATGCGCGGCGAGAACGGCCGCGAGGTCGCTTCACGCGTCCGGGCGCGACTCGAGGAGATCAACCGGTCGCTCCCTGAGGGGGTCCGGGTCGTGAGCTACTACGACCAGACCGACCTGATCGATCGCACGATCGCGACGGTGCGACGGAACCTCGTCGAGGGCGGGATGCTCGTGATCGCGGTCCTCCTGCTCTTCCTTGGCAACGTCCGCGCGGCGCTACTCGTCGCGGCGACGATCCCCTTGTCGCTCCTCTTCGCCTTCATCGGGATGCGCTGGCTCGGTCTCTCGGCGAACCTGATGAGCCTCGGCGCAATCGACTTCGGGATGATCGTGGACGGTGCGGTCGTGATGGCGGAGCAGTTCGTGCGCACGCTCCACGACGACGAGGGAGCCGGGCGGTTGCCGTCTGACGGTCCAGCGATGCGCAAGCGGCTGATGGGCGCGGCCCACGATGTCGGCCGGCCGATCGCCTTCGGCGTGCTCATCATCATGATCGTGTACGTTCCGATCGTGAGCCTCGAGGGGCTGGAGGCCCGCATGTTCCGGCCGATGGCCCTCACCGTCACGATGGCGCTCTTCGGCAGCCTTCTCCTCGCGCTCGTCGCCGTGCCGGCGGTCGGGACGTGGATCTTCCGGCGCGGCGCCAAGGAGTCGGCCTTCGCCGAGAGATTCGCGCATCGGTTGGAGGGCGCCTACCGCGCGGTGCTCGCGCGGATCACGCCGCACCCGCGGCGGACCGTCGTCGGTGCGCTCGCGGTCTTCGCTCTGGCGATGCTCCTCGTGCCGCGGCTCGGGACCGAGTTCGTGCCGGAGCTCGACGAGGGGTCGCTGCTGATCGAGGTGGTGCGCGACCCGGCGATCTCCCTCTCCGCCTCGATGCGGATGCAGCGTGAGGTCGAGCTGGCCGCGCGCGAGACGCCCGAGGTCCGCATCACCGTCAGTCGCGTCGGCCGGCCGGAGATCGGGAGCGATGCCATGGGGATCCACCAAGCCGACGTCTTCGTGATGCTCAACCCCATGGAGTCCTGGCGACCGGGGGTCACGAAGGACAGCGTCGCCGCCGAGATCTCAGCGCGGGTGGCCGAGCGCGTTCCCGGCGCGGCGATCGCGATGACCCAGCCGATGAAGATGCGGCTGGACGAGCTGGTGTCCGGCGTGCGCGCCGATCTCGCCGTGAAGGTCTTCGGCGACGACCCCGCGGTGAACCTGGAAGTCGCCGAGCGAGTCGCGCGCACGATCTCAGGCATCCCCGGAGCCACCGAGGTCCGGGTCGAGGCGACCGAGGGCCAGGGATACCTCAACGTGCGGCTCGACCGGGCGGCGATGGCGCGCTTCGGCATCCCGGTGGCCGAGGTGCAGGAGGCGTTGGAGACCGCGGTCGGCGGGCGACCGGTGGCGACCCTCGTCGAGGGGAACTACACGGTGGATGTGGCAGTGTACTACCCCGACGAACTTCGCGCCTCGTCCGATGCGATCGGGGCGATCGTCGTGCCGGCACCGAGTGGGGCACGCGTGCCGCTGCGGCAACTCGCGGAGATAAGGCAAGAGCCGGGGCCGGTGCAGGTCAATCGGGAGCGCGCCCAGCGGTTCGTCCCGGTGCAGGCGAACGTTGAGGGACGGGACCTCGGCAGGTTCGTGGCCGACGTGCAGGCCGCGATCGCACGCGACGTGACCATCCCTCCCGGCACCTTTGTGGTGTACGGCGGTCAGTTCGAGAACCAGGCGCGGGCGATGGCACGGCTCCGCGTCGTCGTGCCGGTGGCGATCCTGCTCATCGCGGCGTTGCTCTTCCTCTCGCTGCGCTCCGCGTGGCTCGCAGCCCTCGTGCTCGTGAACCTCCCCTTTGCGGCGGTCGGCGGCATCGTCGCGCTCTGGCTGCGCGGGCTGCACCTTTCGGTCCCGAGCGCGATCGGGTTCATCGCGCTCTTCGGCGTCGCCGTATTGAACGGCCTCGTCCTGCTCTCGACGATCCAGCGACTCCGTGCCGAGGGTGTCGAACCGGCAGCGGCCGCGACCGAAGGCGCGCTCCTGCGATTGCGACCGGTGCTGATGACGGCGCTCGTGGCGAGTCTCGGGTTCCTCCCGGTAGCGCTCTCCCACGGGACGGGCGCCGAGGTCCAGCGACCGCTGGCCACGGTGGTGATCGGGGGGCTCGTGACGTCGACGTTGCTGACACTCTTCGTGTTGCCCACGCTCTACTCGGCGATCGAGGGGTGGCGTTCGCGGCGGGGGTCGGTATGACGCAGTCTCCCGCCGGACCGATGAACCCGTGGCGTTCGCGCCACGCGAAGCGGACCTACGTGAGTGGCGCGCTCTGGCTCGTCGCGCTTCTCATCGAGGCGTACTCCAATCGCGGCACCGCCGGGACCGCGTTCGTGCTCGCGGCCGTGAGCGCGCTCGTGGGCGGCTCGAACTTCTTCCCGTCAGCGTGGCGCGCGCTCCGATCCGCGCGTCTGGACATGAACGTGCTGATGTCGCTGGCGCTCGTCGCGGCGATCCTGATCGACGAGGCGGTGGAGGCCGCCACGCTGGCGTTTCTCTTCTCGTTCGCCGAACTGCTGGAGCGGGCGGCCGTTCAACGTGCGCGACGCGCGATGACGCTACTCCACGAACTGGCACCGGACGTCGTCGAGATCGTCGGTCCGGGCGGTGTGATCACCGAGCGTGCGAGCGCCGACCTCGCCGTCGGCGACGTGTATCGTGTGCGGGCGGGGGGACGACTCGCTGCGGACGGGATTGTCCGTGCGGGTATGTCGAGTGTGGACCAGGCGACCATCACCGGGGAGTCGCTCCCGGTGCCGAAGGGCTCGGGTGACGAGGTGCTGGCGGGCACGCTCAACCAGGAGGGCTCACTGGAGATCGAGGTGACGCGTCCGGCGGCCGAGAGCGCGCTGGCGCGGATCATCCGCGCCCTCCGTGTGGCGGAATCGAACCGGGCGCCGACCGAGCGCGCCGTGCAGCAGTTCGCCGCCGTCTATACGCCGGTCGTGACGCTCCTTGCAGTGGCGGTCGCCGTCGTTCCGACCGTGATGGGCGCCGCGGACGCAGGAGCCTGGGTCCTCCGGGGTATCACGCTGCTGGTGGTCGCCTGCCCCTGCGCGCTCGTCGTGGCGACTCCGGTCACGGTGGTAAGCGCGCTCGCCGGCGCGGCCCGCCGAGGCCTGCTGGTGCGAGGGGGGGCGCCGCTGGAGGCCCTCGCACGGGTACGCGCCATCGCGGTGGACAAGACCGGGACGATGACGAGCGGGAATCTCAGTGTGGAACGAGTGGTCGTCGAGCCCCCGGACCACGCGCGTGCCCTGCTCTCACGACTCGCGGCGCTCGAGGGGCGCACCGAGCATCCCGTCGCCCGTGCGATCTCGGAGTACGTCGCCACGCTCGGGATCGATGCTTCGACAAAGGTCGAGGGATTCGCGATGACGCCTGGGCTCGGAGTCGGCGCGACGGTAGACGGCATCGCCATCCGCGCGGGTCGCGACCGCCACGCTCCGGCGGCTGCACAACGCTTCGGGCCCCCGCCCGCCGGCCGCGTTCAAGTGCTCGTCCAGGAGTCCTCGGGTGCTGAGGCGATGCTGCTGCTTACTGACACCGTGCGCCCGGATGCGCCCAACTTCGTTCGCGCACTGCACGAACTGGGAATCAGACCGGTCGTGATGCTCACGGGCGACTCGGCGGCGACGGCGAGCGCGGTCGCGGCGCGCGTGGGAATCGACGATGTACGGGCGGGATTGTTGCCCGAGGACAAGGTCGCGGCGCTGCGCGGGCTCCGCGAGCGCCACGGGATGCTCGCGATGGTCGGCGATGGCGTCAACGATGCGCCGGCGCTCGCGACGGCCGACGTCGGGATCGTGATGGGGGTCGCAGGCGCGCCAGCGACGATTGAAACCGCGGACGTGGCGCTGATGTCCGATGACCTCGAGGCGCTCCCGCGGGCAATCCGGCTCGCGCGCCGCACCGTGCGGGTCGTCCGGATCAACATTGGGATTGCACTCGCCACAAAACTGCTGCTCGGCGTGGGCACCGTGCTCGGGCTCGTGTCGCTCTCGCTCGCCGTGCTACTTGGGGACGTGGGTGCAACGGTGTTGGTGACGGCGAGCGCGATGCGGCTGGCGCGTTCGCCAAAGCGACCGTGACCACTCTGATAACGGATTCTTGAGGAACCGTGGCCACCCGCCCGACCCCACCGGCACAGCGGCGTGCAAGGTCGGCTCGCTGAAGCGACCGGCCGCAGCAGCTTCGTCGCGCGACGGCGGCTTGAAGTCAACTTTGAAGTGCACCACTGAGCACTAGGCAGCATAGAGCTCCTCCGGCGTGAGCCAGCCGTAGCGTTTGCGCGGGCGGCGGTTGAGCTTCGCGGCGATACGATCGCAGTCGGCCTGCGTGATCTGGTCCATGCTCACGCCTTTCGGCAGGTACTGCCGAATCAGCCCGTTGATGTTCTCGTTCGAGCCGCGCTCCCATGAGTGGTGCGGCGTGGCAAAGTAGAACCGCACGGGCACCCGCGCTTCGACGGCCTTGTAACTGTGGAACTCGGTCCCGCTATCGGCGGTGATCGTGCGGACCGGCTTTGTCTCGCGCTGGATGAGGGCGATCAGACGTGCGTTCAGCTCCGCCGTCGCGCGGCGCTCGAGCTTCCCGATGATGAGGTAGCCGGTCCGCCGCTCCACCAGCGTCAGGATGCACGGGCCGCCCTGGCTGTTGCCGAGGACGGTGTCGATCTCCCAGTGCCCGAGGGTCGAGCGGTTCGCCGCGCCGGCCGGGCGCGTCGCGATCGCACGCTTGCCGGCCAGCCGCCCGCGACTGTCGTACGCACCGTAGCGCTTCCGCAGCTGCTTGGGGGCGCACCGCAGGTGCGTGTGCAGGGTCCCACCCGCTTCCTTGTCGTCCCAGATGTGCCGGTAGATCGTCTCATGGCTGATCGCGAGGATGCCGTAGGTCCCGAGCCCGCCGGCGGCCTGCTCGGGGCTGAAGTCCTCGCGCAGCACCGACTCCACGAG
>CAZPJF010000261.1:0-5394 GCA_964586095.1 uncultured Gemmatimonas sp.
AGATCGACGCGATCTACACGCTGCGCCGCGGGCTCCAGCAGATGCCGCCGCAGGCCGCCATGGAGTGGCTGATCAAGCGGATCGCGGGGACGACGTCGAATGACGCGTTGCTGGCGGGCCTCTAGCCGCCGGCGGATCCAGGGGGAGGATGAAGGCCGAAGGATGAAGGATGAACGCCACGATGCGGGAGCCGAGGGACGCCGGCTCCCGCATCGTCGTTCAGGCCCCCTCTCCGACGACGGCGCGTTCGCCCCCATCCTCCACCTTTCCTCCTTCATCCTTCAAACTGGGACGAGCACCACGTCCTGGATCCCCTCGCGCACCTCGCCGAGCGCGTCGAAGCGCCCGGCCCTCGCGTCCCAGCGCTCCATCGCATACCCGTTGCGCGCGGCCCAGGCCGCCACGTCGCGGAAGGTGTGGCCGAACGTCGTGAGCCAGTAGGCCTCGAACTCGCCGAAGATCAGCGGGCGGTGCGCCGCGATGAAGCGCTCGGCGCCGCGCAGCATCAGGAGCTCGGCGCCCTCGATGTCGAGCTTCATCAGGTCGCAGCGCGCGACGGGGTGCTCGGCCGCCCACTCGTCGAGCGTCACCACCGGGACGCGCAGGTGACTCGGCCCATCGCCGGTGACCAGCGCGGCGGTGCCGCTGCCGGCCCCGGTCTCGGCGCTCTTGAGCCACATGCCCAGCTCGCCCCGCACGTCGCCGAGCGCCACGGGCACCAACCGCACATGGGCGCGCACGGCATTGGCATCGAGCGCCCACTCGAGGCGCGCGCGATTGCCGGGCACGGGCTCGAACGCGATCACGCCTCCGCCCCGCGGGCCGAGGCGGCGCGCGAGGGGGATGGTCCACCACCCCACGTTGGCGCCGACATCGAGGACGACGGCATCGGGACGCACCCGCGCGAGGAGCGCGTCGCGCACGCGGTCGTCCGCCTCGCCAAGCCAGCACGCGAGCGCCTCAGCGTCGTCGCGCAGGTCCCAGCGCGCGCGCGTGCCGTCGCGCATGACGACCTCGCGCAGGGGGTCGGGGTCGAGGGCGCCCGCCCGCAGCCGCCGATGCAGCGCGCGGGCGATCGTGCCCTTGCCGCGGAAGGGCGGCAGCGCACGCGACGCGGCGGCGAGGGCGTCGTAGAGCGTCACGGCGCGCGGGCGCCGAGCTCGTCCCAGAGCGCGGCGATGGCGCGCATGCCCTTCCGGAAGTTCTCCTGCGAGATCCATTCGTCGGGGGCGTGCGCATTCTCGCCCGGCAGGCCGAAGCCGACCAGCAGGACGGGGGCCCCGAGGAGCCGCTCGAAGTCACCGACCACCGGGATCGAGCCCCCCTCGCCGGTGATGACCGGCGCGCGGCCGAACGCGGCCTCGAGGGCGCGCGCGGCCGCGTCGTAGAGCGGCCCCGACAGGTCGGCGCGCCAGGGGCGGCCGCCGTGCAGCGCGGTCACGCGCGCGCTGACGCCCGCGGGGGCGACGGCGCGCACGTGCCGCTCCATGAGCTCGCGCACGGCCTCGGGATCCTGGTCGGGCACGAGGCGGCAGCTCACCTTGGCCATCGCGCCGCCGGGGAGGACGGTCTTCGCGCCCTCGCCGGTGTAGCCGGCGAGGAGGCCGTTCACCTCGCACGTGGGGCGCGTCCAGAGCTTCTCGAGCGTGGTGTACCCCGCCTCGCCGCCGAGGGCGTCGACGCCGAGCTGCCGCTTGAACCCCGCTTCGTCGAACGGCAGGGCGCGCATCCCCGCGCGCACCGTGTCGGGGAACGGTCGCACCGCGTCGTAGAAGCCGGGGATCGCGATGCGCCCGTCGGCGTCGTGGAAGCTCGCGATGATGCGCGCGAGTGCGGTGGCGGGGTTCACGACGGCGCCGCCGTACATCCCGGAGTGCAGGTCGCTGTTCGGACCGGTGACGTGGATCTCGAAGTACGCGAGGCCGCGCAGCGAACTGAGGATGCTCGGGATGCCCGGCGCGAACATGGTGGAGTCGGAGATGACCACCGCGTCGCACGCGAGGTGCCCGCGGTGCCGCTCGACGAACGGGGAGAGGTTCGGCGACCCGACCTCCTCCTCGCCCTCGGCGAGCACGATGACGTTCACGGGCAGCGAGCCGCGCGTCGCGAGGTGCGCCTCGAGCGCCGCGACATGGAGCCAGAGCTGGCCCTTGTCGTCGACCGCGCCCCGCGCGTAGATGTTGCCGTCGCGGAGGGTGGGCTCGAAGGCGGGCGAGGTCCACGGCTCGTGCGGCTCGGGCGGCTGGACATCGTAGTGCCCGTAGACGAGCACGGTGGGGGCGCCCGGGGGCGCTTGACGCCACTCCGCGAGCACCACGGGATGGCCCGGCGTGGCGATGGTCTCGGTGGCGAAGCCCAGTCGTCGCAGGTGGCCGTGGAGCCAGGCCGCCGCGTCCGCCACGTCGCGCGCGTGCTCCGCCCGCGCGCTCACGCTCGGGATGCGCAGGAACTCGAAGAGGTCGTCGTGCAGGCGCCGGTCCTGCTGCGTGAGCCAGCGCTCGAGGGCGGGATCGAGGGTGGTCATGGACGCGCGGTGCGGGGGTCGGTGGAGTCGGCAGGCCAGGTGCCGTCCCAGTCGGTGAGCGTCCAGAGCTGGCGACGCCCCACCGTCGCGCCGTCCCGCAGCAGGGGGAGCTTGGGACCGGGCGTGATGACGGCGAAGTGCATCAGGAGCCGGCGGATCGGCCCCGGGAACGCGGTCGTGTCGCGTGGGATCTCGAGCACGAGGAGCAGGTCATCGCCGGGCGCGGCGACGTCGCGGACACGCGGCCACAGGTCGTACTGGTTGCGCCGGCCGCCCAGGTTCAGCGCGGTGAACGAGCGCTCGAGGGGCGAGTGCCAGTTGAGCAGCGCGGCGTCCTGGTACCGGTTCGCGGCGAGGTGCAGCCGTCCCGACCCGGCCACGGCGAGGTCGCGTCGTGCGGAGTCCACCTGCCGCGCGAGCCGGTCCCAGCCGTGCGCGAGCGAGACCTGGTCGCGGCGGGCGGGGAGCGGGAGGATCGGCACCACCACGTGCACGACGAGCACCGCGCTGAGCGCACCGGCGAGCCAGGCGCCACGCCGCTCCCAGGCGGTCCGCGCGCCGCCGCGACCCGCGGCGAGGAGCACCAGCGCCGGCAGCCAGGCGATCGCGGGCCAGTTGGCCTCGACGTTGCGCCGCGTGGCGCTGTACACGAAGAACGCGCAGCAGAAGGCGGCGATCACCGCGAGCGCCGCCGTCGCGTGGCGCGCCGCGGAGGCATCGGCGGTGACGGCGGCGCCGGCGGCGGCGCGCGCGGCCGCGGCGTCCGGGGACGCACCGAAGCGCAGCCCGCGCACGCCACGCCCGATCGCCGCGAGCAGCAGCGCGAACAGGATCGGCGTCACGAGCACCGCCTGCCCGCCCACCAGGTTGAGCTCGCGCCGCAGGAGGCTCTCGCGCGCCGAGGTGCCGAGCCCATGCCCCAGCTGGAAGCGGAAGGCGATCCAGTCGTGCTGCGCGTTCCAGAGCAGCACCGGGACCATCACCAGCGACGCGACGGCGACGGCGACGTACGGCCCGGGCTCACGGAAGCGCGCGCGCAGCGGCGCGTGCGCCGCGAACGCCACGAGCAGCGCGAACGGATAGAACACGCCGGTGAACTTGGACGCCATCGCGAGCCCGATCGCCGCACCACCCGCCACCCACCAGCGCGTCGACTCGGCGCTGCGCGGGGCCGCGTCGAGCGCCCGCACCAGGCAGTAGAGGGTCCAGCCGAGCGCGCCGAGCAGCGGCGCATCGGGCGTGGCGAGGACGAGTCCCGCCGCCGAGAGCGGGAGCACCGCGAACAAGACGGCCGCGAACCGGGCAGCCGTCGCGCCGGCGAGGCGTCGGGCAGCGAGCGCGAGCGCGAGACCCGACGAGCTCCCGACGAGGATGGGGACCACGCGCACGGCGAACGGCGATTCTCCGAGCACCGCCGTGCCCGCCGCGATGGCGACGGCGATCATCGGCGGGTGGTCGAAGTACCCGCCGGCGAGGCGGCGCGACCATTCCCAGTAGTACGCCTCGTCGGGGAAGAGCGGGACGAGCGCGGCGAGGACGAGGCGGAGGAGCGTGGCGGCGCCGAGGATGGCGAGCGCGTGGCGCCAGTGCGCCTCGTGGACGTCGGTCGTGCGATCGGTCACCGCGGGCGATCCCCTGGATGGGCGGAGGAAGGGCGGACGAGTAGACTGAATGTACCATGCCCAACCGCCTCGCCGCCGAGTCGAGCCCGTACCTGCTGCAGCACGCGGCGAACCCCGTGGACTGGCATCCATGGGGGCCGGAGGCGTTCGCCGCCGCGCGCGCGGGCGACCGGCCGGTGCTCCTGAGCATCGGGTACGCGGCGTGCCACTGGTGCCACGTGATGGCGCACGAGTCGTTCGAGGACGAGACGACCGCGCGCATCATGAACGAGCTGTTCGTGAACGTGAAGGTCGACCGGGAGGAGCGCCCGGACGTCGACTCGATCTACATGCAGGCGGTGCAGGCGATCAGCGGACACGGCGGCTGGCCGATGACGATGTTCCTGACGCCCGACGGCGTGCCGTTCTTCGGCGGGACGTACTATCCGCCCGAGGACCGGATGGGGATGCCCTCGTTCCGGCGCGTGCTCGTGTCGGTGTCGGAGGCCTGGAAGCACCGGCGCGCCGAGGTGCTGAAGGGCGCCGAGTCGCTGCGCGCGATCTACGCGTCGCAGGAGGGTCCGACGAGCGCGGGGCACCCGCTCTCGACCACGACCCTCGCCGAGACCGTGCGTGCGACGCGGAACTGGTTCGACCACAAGGCGGGCGGCTTCGGCCAGGCGCCCAAGTTCCCGCAGGCGATGGTGCTCGACGCGCTGCTGCGCCACTGGGCGCGCACCGGCGAGGAGGAGTTCCTGCGGCTCGTGCGCTTCTCCTTCGCGCGCATGCGCGGCGGCGGGCTCTACGACCAGTTGGGCGGCGGCTTCCATCGGTACACGGTCGACGCGGCCTGGCTCGTCCCGCACTTCGAGAAGATGCTCTACGACAACGCGCTCCTCGCGCGGCTCGCGGTGCACCTCTGGCAGGCGACCGGCGATGCCGACGCGCGGACCGTCGCGCTCGAGACGTTCGCGTGGCTCCGGCGCGAGATGACCGCCCCCGAGGGCGGCTGGTACTCCTCGCTCGACGCCGACAGCGAGGGCCACGAGGGGCGCTTCTACGTCTGGTCGCAGGGGGAAGTGCGGCGGGTCGCCGGCCCCGATGCGGACATCGCCGAGGCGGCGTGGGGGGTGACGGCGACCGGCAACTTCGAGGGCGCGAACATCCTGCACGAGGCGCTGCCGCTCGCCGAGGCCGCGGCGCGCTGCGGGCTCGACGCGGACGCGGCCGCGGCCGGGCTCGCGCGGGCGCGGGCGGCGCTCCTGGCCG
>CAZPJF010000262.1:0-5390 GCA_964586095.1 uncultured Gemmatimonas sp.
TGCTGAAGGAGGCGGACGCGCGCGGCTTCGTCTTCTTCACCGACTACCGCAGCCGGAAGGGCACCGAGCTGGAGAAGGTGGAGGCGCGGGCGGCGCTCTGCTTCTGGTGGGCACCGCTCGAGCGGCAGGTGCGGATCGAGGGGCTCGTGGCCCGCGTGTCGGCGGACGAGTCGGCGGCCTACTACCGGCAGCGGCCACGCGGGAGCCGGCTCGGGGCGTGGGCCTCGGCGCAGAGTGCGGTCATCCCCAGCCGCGAGGGGCTCGAGCGGCGCCACGCCGAGCTGGATGCGCAGCACCCGGGCGAAGAGATCCCGCTGCCGGCGCACTGGGGCGGGTATCGCGTGGTGCCGGACGTGTACGAGTTCTGGCAGGGGCGACCGAGCCGGCTGCATGACCGGCTGCGGTACGTGCCGCAGCACGGGGGATGGCGGATCGAGCGGCTGTCGCCTTGAGGGATGGGTCAGGCTGAAGGATGACGGGAGCCCTCGGCTCCATCCCTGCCGACCGGTCGGCGAGCTACTTCAGCGCGGCGAGCGCGTCCTTCGCGAGCTGCAGGGTGGGATCGAGGGCGATGGCACGCTCGTAGTGGGTGCGGGCGTCCGCGGTGCGGCCGGACTTGGCGAGCACCATCCCCAGCCGGAAGTGCACCGCGGCCTTGCTGGGGAGGGCATTCCCGGGGTCCCAGTCGGGCTCGGCGAGCAGGGCGCGCAGGACCTGCTCACCGCGCGGGAGCTGCTCGCCGGTGATCGCGGCGAGCCGGCCGAACTGGAAGCGGACGGCGATGTCTGCGGGGCGCCTGGTGAGTGCGCCGTCGAGCGTGGCGAAGGCGGCCGCCGGGCGGCCCCACGCGGCCTGCCGCTGCGCGAGCATGATCATCGTGCGCAGGCTGTCGGGCGCCGCGGCGACGGCCGCCTGCAGGGCGCGCTCCGTGCCCGTGGTGTCGCGCGCGTGCCAGGCGATGTTCGAGGCGGCGAGGTGGCCGCGGAAGGCGTTGCGCGCGGCGATCTCGCGCTGCTGCTCGCGCGCCTTGTCCACGCTCCCGCCCATGATGCCGGGCGCCTGGAGGTAGAAGGAGATCAGCCCATCGCGCGCGTCGAGGAGGTCGGGATCGAGGGCGACCGCCCGCTCGAACTCCGCCTTGATGCGGCGCGCCATGAACGGCTGGCGCAGCTTGCTCGCCGTCTGCGCCTGGTCCCCGACCGCGTTGCCCAGCCAGAGGTGGTAGAGGGCGTTGCGGTCGTCCGCTGCGACGGCCCGTTCGAACTGCTTCTCGGCCTCGGCCGGCTTGTCCTCGCGCATGAGCTGCATGCCGCGGTCGAAGGCGGCGCGGCCGGGGGCGGCGGGCGCCTGCGCAGCGAGCGGCGAGGCGACGACGAACGCGAGCGCGAGGATCGGCAGGGAGGGACGCATCGATGGGACCTCAGGCGTGTGGTGCGGGCGCGGACCGACCTCACCAGACCCGGTCGGCCTCCTCGAGTTCCCCGCGCAGCTTCAGATAGCTCTCGTAGCGAGAGGGTTTGAGGCGCCCGGCATCGACCGCGACGCGCACCGCGCACCCGGGTTCGGATGCGTGCTTGCAGTCCTGGAAGCGACACTCGCCCAGGTAGGGGGCGAACTCCGGGAAGCACTGGTCGAGCGCGTCGGTCACGAGCCCCCACATCCCCACCTCGCGAAGCCCGGGCGTGTCGACGAGGTACCCGCCGTCCCCGTCGGGCAGCGGGATGAGCTTGGCACCCACCGTGGTGTGGCGTCCCTTGTTGACCGACTCCGAGATCTCCTGCGTGCGCAGGCCGAGCGTCGGGTGGAGCGCGTTGAGGAGCGAGGACTTCCCGACGCCGCTCGGGCCGGTCACGGCGGTGACGCGCCCGTGCAGCTCGCGGCGCATCTCCTCGAGGCCATCCCCGCGCTTCACGCTCGTGCGATGGACGGGGTACCCGGCGGCGAGGTAGGGCTCGGCGAGCGCGTCGACCGCGGCCGGGTCGACGGCGAGGTCGACCTTGTTGAGCACCACGTGCGCGCGCAGGTCGTTGGCCTCGCAGATCACGAGGAAGCGGTCGATCATGCGCGGGTGCGGCTCAGGCTTGGCGACGGCGAAGACGACGAGGACCTGGTCGATGTTCGCGGCGACGATCCGTTCGCCGTAGCGCCCGCCGGGCTCGCGGCGCGAGAGCACGCCGTGGCGCGGCGCGATGGCGGTGATGCGCCAGCCGCTGCCGCGCTCGTCCGGCTCGACGGTAACGTGGTCGCCGACGGTGAGCTTGAGCGTCCCGCGCTCCTCCTGCTTGAGCCGCCCGGCCAGCGCCGCCGGCCGCTCGTCGCCGTCGGGGGTCCGGACGCGCCAGACGCCGCCGGTCCCCTCCACCACGATCGCGTGCTCCGGGCCGGACGCCGTCACGCGTGCGCCTCGTCGTCCGGGTCGTCATGGTCCGCGGCGCGGCGCGCCTCCTCCCGCTCGCGCGCGTCCCGCTCGCGGATCGCGGCATCGAGGACGCGCTGGACCTCCTCGACCGCCATGGCGCCGAGGGCGGCCTTGGCGGCCGCGGCATCGTGGCCGTGCGCCAGGAAGCCCGATTCGAGGTGCCCTTCCACGCCCTGCGCGCCGAAGCGCTTCCACCGCACGAACAGGAAGAACGCGCCGAACGCGCCTGCGGGCGCGTCGACGCGGTCGGCCATGATCTCGACGCTGTAGCTCCACCCGTCCCGGCCCTCGAACGCGGCCGGCCGCGCGTGCACCGCGGCGTACCCGCCGATGGTGCGCTCGTCACCCTTCGCGTGGTCGGGCGGGAGGAAGCGACTCATCGACGGCAGGTGTGCGGCGCGCGTGGCACGTCGACGCGGCTCAGCGCCGCGCGGGGAGCGGGTCGAGCAGGCGCCGCACCGGGTGCGCCCCGCCGACCGCGAGCCGGTCGTCGAGCGCGTTCCAGGTGGTGAGCCCGTCGTCGCTCTCGGGCTCGAGCAGGATCGCCGCGACGAGCGCCATGGCCTGCTTGCCGCTCACGATCCAGCTGCCCCGGGGCACGGTCGTGCGCGCCTCGGCCCAGCGCCCCTCCAGCCGCACCTCCTGGTGCCCCTGGAACGGGCGCGGCGCCCGGACGAGCGAGTCGATCGTGAACGCCTCGACGCGCCCCGTCCACGCACGCGCCAGCGGCGCCACCTCCACGCCGTGCGCCCGCAGGCGCTCGACGATCGGCGTCATCGCCGCGTCGAGCACCCAGGCCTCGGGCAGCACCCGCGCGCGGGTGGGCTCGAAGCGATCGAAGACCTTCATGGGCACAGCCGCGAACTGCCGCGTGCGGCGGTAGCCGCGGACGACCCCGGTCTCGTGGCGCACCGTGTCCCCCATGGGGATGAGGGCCTCCACCAGCACCGGCGCGACGAAGGGCCGCGTGGTCATCCGGGCGCGGAGCGGCACCGGGGCGGCGACGCCGCGGGCGAGCGTGGCCGAACCGTCGCGCGTGCGCGCGAGCACGGTGCGCCCCTGCTCGCCCACGTAGCTGAGCAGCTCGCCCACGTAGGCGTAGGTCGCCTTCACCCGCGTCTCGAAGGGGTCGTGCGAGTACGCCTCGCTGAGGACGCTCACGCGGTTCCGCAGGCCGTGGTAGTTGGTGCCGAAGCGCGGCTTGTGCTCGTACGTCTCCCACGCGCCCTTGTCGAGCGACGCCGGGTCGTCGCGCCCGTTCGCGGGGCCGCTGAAGTTGCCATAGTCGAACGTCTCGAACCCGCGCCGCTCGCGCATGCGCTGGCGCAGCGCGACGAGGAGCGTGTCGCGCGTCCACGGGCCCGCGGGCGCCAGTGCGCCGTCCATCGCGGCCGGATGGAGGGAGGGCGCGTAGGTGAGCGCGTAGCCGTGGTACGACCCGTTGGTCGTGTGCAGGTCGACGAAGACGTCGGGATCCCAGGTGCGGAACATCTCGAGCGAGGCGCGCGACTCGGGCGCCTCCTGCTTGATGTAGTCGCGGTTCAGGTCGAGCTGCTGGCCGTTGGGGCGCTGGCCCACGATGGCCGGGCCGTCCTGCGCGCCGCGCTGGCGCTCCTGGGGACCCCACGCGTCGTTGCCGTCCGCGTTGTAGTCCGGCACGGCGATGAGCACGATGGAGTCGAGCGCGTTGGGCGTGCGCCCGGTGATGAGGTCGCGCAGGAGCGCCTGCAGCGCCTCCTTCCCCTCGACCTCGCCGCCGTGGATGTTGCCCTGCACGTACACGACCGGCTTCCCGCTCGCGCGCGCCTCGGCCGGCGTCCGCACCAGCGGCCGCGAGACGACCACGTACGGGATCGGCTTCCCCTGCGTCGTGGTGCCGATCACGCCGCGGATCCACGCCCCGGGCGCGCGTCGCTCGAGCGCGTCGAGGAACGCGATCACGTCCGCGTGGCTCGAGGTCTCGGCGTAGCGCGTCGCCTCGGCCTTCGTCTGCTGGGCCGCGACGGATGACGGGGCATGGAGGAGGAAGGCGACCGCCGCGGAGAGCCGCGCGCAGTGCCGTGCGATCCGGTGCACGCCCCCCCGCCTCGTCGCGGACCCCGCTTCGCGCTCCCCGCCGTCGAGACCCATGCGTCCTCCAGCCTTCATCCTCATCTCCTGTTCAGACCGGCTTCCCGGTGCGCGGATAGAACGTCTTCCCGTCGGCCGCCATCCGCTTGAGGATCGCCGCCGGCGTGAACCGCCCCGGGTGCTGCGCGTCCAGGGCCTCGAGCTGCTGCACCACCGTGCCGACGCCGACGGCGTCGATGTGGCGGAAGGGGCCGCCGCGGAACGGCGGGAACCCGATGCCGAACACCGCGCCGACGTCGCCGTCGCGCGCCGAGCGGATGATGCCTTCCTCGAGGCAGCGCGCCGCCTCGTTCACCATCGCGAGCGCGAGCCGCCGCTGCACCTCCTCGGCGGGCACCTCGCGGCGCCGCTGGCCCCCGGCGTAGAGCTGGTAGACCGACTCGTCGACCCCGGCGCGCTTCCCCTGCTCGTCGTACGCGTAGAAACCCTGCCGGCCCTTGCGGCCGAGGCGGCCCGCGCCGAGCACCTTCACGAGCGCCTCGCTCGGCTGCATCCGGCCGCCGAACGCCTCGGCCATGATCGCCCCCGACTTGCCGGCGATGTCGAGGCCGACCTCGTCGATCAGCGTGATGGGACCCACCGGGAACCCGAAGCGCGCCATCGCCTTGTCGATCGCATCGACCGCGGCGCCCTCGTCGAGGAGCTTCCCCGCTTCGTTGATGTACGGCGCGAGGATCCGGTTCACGAAGAAGCCGGGCGCGTCGTTCACGATGATCACCGTCTTGCCGATCCGGCGGCCGTACTCGACGACCGTCGCGGTGACCTCGGCCGCGGTGCGCGGCGTCACGATCACCTCGAGGAGCGGCATCTTGTGGACCGGCGAGAAGAAGTGCATGCCGAT
>CAZPJF010000263.1:0-5389 GCA_964586095.1 uncultured Gemmatimonas sp.
CGCGCCTCAGCGGCGCCCGGGCGCCAGCAGCCGCGTGTGCCAGGAGTCGCGCGCCGGCCGCTCGAAGCGTGTCCGGTAGTCGCCCGCGGTGGTGACGGTGGTGTCGAACACCGCCGTCGCCGCACCGACCTCGCCCATCGCCGCCATCGCCTCGAACTGCGATTGCGTCACGCCGTGGACCATGCCGCCCGGATCGCGGAAGTGGACCATGCCGCCGCCGACCATCGATGTGCCGATCCCGTCCTCCACCTTCTGCAGGACGCGGAAGAGGCCGTCGATCGAGCAGCCCGACGCATCGGTCGCGCGCTCGTCGACGCCCACGACGAGGAAGTGCTCGTCGCGGAACTCGCGCGCGCAGGTGAGCGCCGCGCCGTGCGCCTGCCACGTGAGGAGGAACCCGTCGACGGCGGCGAGCAGGCGCGGTTCGTCGACCTCGTCGATCGGCGCGCGGGCGGCGAAGACCCAGACGCGGGCATCGTCGGGCAGCTGGGCGAAGGGCACGAGGGGCATGGGAGGCGGGCGGGAGGGGCTGCGAGGAATCTAGCGGGTCCTCGATGGAGGCTGAACGATCGAGGGTGAGCGCTGGAGCGGGCGAGGCCGCACGGCCGCGCCTCCTTCATCCTTCATCCTTCATCCTTCGGCAGATGCGCGCCTTTCGGTGCGGCGTCCATCTCCACCAGATTCCGTCAGCCCTCCCCATTGGAGACCCGATGTCCGCCACGCTCCACGCGGCCCGCCGCGACTTCCTCGCCCGCTGCAGCGCGCTCGGCGTCGCCTCGACCCTCTTCCCTGGCGTGCTCTGGGCCCGCGTCGCGGCCGGCGAGGAGATCACCGATGCGTCGATCGTCGCGGCCGCCGAGATCGCGGGCGTGAGCTTCACCGACGAGGAACGCGCGCAGATGCTCGAGGGGCTCCGCGGCCAGACGCGGCGCCTGCAGGCGCTGCACGCGATCCCGCTCGACAACGCGACCGCGCCGGCGATCATCTTCACGCCGCTCCCGCGCGCGGGCGCGGTCCCGGCCGGGCCGCAACGCCCGATCACGCCGTCGCGGCAGCGCGCGCGCGCGCGCCCGGCGAACCTCGAGTCGCTCGCCTTCGCCTCGCTCACGGAACTCGCGGACCTCGTGCGCCGGCGCCAGGTCACGAGCGTCGAGCTCACCACGATGTACCTCGATCGGCTCACGCGGCTCGACCCCAGGCTCCTCGCCGTGACGACGGTCACGCGCGAGCGCGCGCTCGCGCAGGCCCGCGCGGCCGATGCGGAGATCGCGGCGGGCCGCTACAAGGGACCCCTGCACGGCATCCCGTGGGGCGCGAAGGACCTGCTCGCGGTGAAGGGCTATCCGACCACCTGGGGCACGCCGCCCTACCGCGACCAGGTGCTCGGGTACGATGCCACCGTCGTGCAGCGCCTCGACGCCGCGGGCGCGGTGCTCATCGCGAAGCTCACCCTCGGCGAGCTCGCGCAGGGCGACCGCTGGTACGGCGGCATGACGCGGAACCCGTGGAAGCTCGACCAGGGTGCCAGCGGCTCGTCCGCCGGCCCCGGCTCGGCGACCGCCGCGGGCTGCGTCGGCTTCTCGATCGGCTCGGAGACGCTCGGGTCCATCTCGTCGCCCTCCACGCGGAACGGCGTGACCGGGCTCCGGCCGACGTTCGGCCGCGTGCCACGCACCGGCGCGATGGCGCTCAGCTGGACGATGGACAAGCTCGGCCCGATGTGCCGCACCGTCGAGGACTGCGCGCTCGTGTTCGCCGCGATCCACGGGCCCGACGGCACGGACCAGACGGTGCACGCGGCGCCGTTCAACTGGGTCGGCGACGCCCCGGTGCGCGGCCTGCGCGTGGGCTACCTGAAGAGCGCCTTCGAGCTCCCGGTGGAGCGGCGCCCCACCAAGCCGTTCGACGATGCGGCCCTCGAGGTCATCCGGGGCCTCGGCGTGGACCTCGTGCCGGTGGAGATCCCCGACCTGAACTACGACGCGATGCGGATCATCCTCACCGCGGAGGCGGGGGCGGCGTTCGACGAGCTGACGCGCAGCGGGCGCGTGGGCCAGCTCGTGCAGCAGAACGCGGGCGCATGGCCCAACACCTTCCGCACGGCCCGGCTCATCCCGGCGGTCGACTACGTGAACGCGAATCGCGTGCGCACGCTCGCGATCCAGCAGTGGGACGCGCTCATGCAGCGGGTCGACGTCATCGTCGCGCCGACCAACGGCCCGCAGCTCATCGCGACGAACCTCACGGGCCATCCCGCGGTGATCCTCCCGCACGGCTTCCGCGAGGATGGCACGCCGGTCTCCCTCACCTTCCTCGGCCGCCTCTTCGGCGAGGAGGCCATGCTCCGCGTCGCGCACGCCTACCAGAAGGCGACGACGCACCACCTCAAGCACCCGGAGCTATGACGCGGACCGAGTGGAGGCCCGGGTCGCGGCCGGGTGCCGTCCGGCCCAGCCCGCTGGGCGACGACCATGGGCGGCCGCGCGCGACGGCGCGCGGTGTGGCGCGCGGTGCGGCGCGCGGTGCAGCGATCGCTGCGGCACTCCTTCTCGCCGTTCCCGCAATGGCCACGGCGCAGGGCTGCGACTGCGGCTCGCCCGTCCTTCCCGCCCGGTGGTCGGTGTTCGTGAGCACGGGCGGCGCGACGGTGGAGACGTCGCGCATGAACGCGCTGCTCAGTGGTGCCGGCTACTTCGCGGTGTCGGACGACGCGATCGGGTTCGGCGGCGGGGGGTTCGGCTCGTTCGGCCCGTTGCGCATCGGCGCCGAGCATGTGCGGCTCCATGCGGGCGAGGAGAGCACGCCTGCCGGGCTCAGCGCGCGGCTGGAGGCATCGTACACGACGCTCGTCGTCGGGTGGGACCTCCGGCCGCGCGCGCGCCTGAGCCTCGCGCCGTCGCTCGGCGTGGGGCGGGGCAGCTACGTCGTCACGGTCGGGGACCGGAATGGCGGCGCGGCGCTCCCCACCGCGCCCGCGCCGACCTTCGCCGAGGTGCTGGCCGATCCCGGGCGCTCGAGCCGGATCGTGGGGGCGCACTGGCTCTACGAACCGATGCTCGCGGCCGAGGTGCTCGTGCTGCGCGCGAGCGGACAGCGTCGCGGCGTCACGATCGGCGCCCGCGCAGGCTACCGGATCGCGCCGAACCGGCCCGACTGGGAGTATCGCGGCACCGGGGTGACCGGCGGGCCGGTGGACCAGGCGAAGGGCCCGATCCTGCGGCTCACGTTCGGGATCGGCGGGCGCTGAGCGCGACGCACCGCGCCGCTCAGCGCGCCGCTCAGCGCGCCGCTCAGCGCGCCGCGACGCCTCGCAGCACGCGCACCACGCCGTCGACCATCGCGCCCACGGAGAAGCGCGTCTCGGCGTCCGCGCGCGCGGCGGCGACGACCGCCTCGCGCGCCGCCGACGGCAGTGCGCGCAGACGTTCCACCGCGGCGGCGAGCGCCGGCGGATCGCCCGGCTTCACCAGCCACCCCGTCTCGCCGTCGCGGAGGATCTCGCGCACGCCCCCGCCATCGGCGGCGATCACGGGGCGCCGGGCGAGCATCCCCTCCACCACCACGCGCCCGAACGGCTCGGCCTCGACCGCGCTGTGCACCACGGCGTCCGCGGCGCGCATGAGCGCGGCCACATCCTCGCGCTCGCCGAGGAACCGCACGCGGTCCGCGACGCCGAGCGAGGCCGCATGGTCGCGCAGCCCGCGCGCGTAGGCGTCCTCGCCGAAGAGCGCCGTGCCGATGATCCAGGCGTGCACCGCGGGCAGCACGTCGAGCGCCGCGAGCACGACGTGCTGCCCCTTCCACGGCGCGAGCCGCGCGCAGACGGCGAGGACGAACGGGGCGGTCGACCCCGCCGCACCGAGCAGCTCGGCCCGCAGCGCCGCCGCGTCGGCGTCCCGCACCGCATCGAAGCGCGCCGGGTCGAGTCCATTGTGCACCACATGCACCAGCGCGGGACGCCCACCCGCATCCCGGAACGCGGCAGCCGTCGCCTCGGAGTTGCAGATCACCGCGGCCGCGCGCGCGTTGGCGAGGACCACCGCCGCGCGGATGTTCGTCGCGGAGAAGTGACGCGTGCTCAGGATGTCGCGCAGGTGCCAGGCCACGGGCCGGCGTGCGAGCAGTCCCGCCGCCGCCGCGACGACGAAGCCCTTCTGCGAGTTCGCGTGGATCACGTCGAAGCCCTTCGCGACCGCGGCGACCCTGGCCGAGAGCCTGGCGACGTCGGCGAGCGCGCCGAGTCCGGGCGCGCCCGACTCCCGCTTCACGGCGCCGAGTGCGCCGAGCGGCTCGAGCTCGACGGGGATCCCGCGGGCGCGCGCGGCGGCGACGACGGGTCCGTCCGCGAGGAGGAACAGGCGCCGCTCCGCCGGCCACGCCTCGGCGAGGTCGAGCAGCGAACGCTCGGCGCCGCCGAGCACGCCGCTGTGCGTGACGAACAGCGTGCGGGGCGCGTTCGCGCGCGAGGCGGGAGGCCGCGCCGGGGCCGCCGGCGTGGTCATGGATGCCACTCCCGCTCCACGCGCGCGAGGAGCTCGGCCACCCGGCGCGCGATGATCGGCCAGTCGAAGTGGGCGCGCGCGAAGCGCGCACAGCTCTCCATGTCGGGCAGCGGGCGCGCGCCGGTGAGCGCGTCGCCGATCCCCTGCGCGATCGCCGCGGCCGTCGCGTCGGGCAGCACGAGCGCGCGGTCGAGCGCCTCGACCGTCTCGGGCAGCCCGCCGACCGGTGTCACCATCACCGGCGTCCCGGCCGCGAGCGACTCGGGCACGATGAGGCCGAATCCCTCGAGCGCGACGGTCGGCACCACGCTGAGGTCCGCGGCCCGGTAGCTGAGCGGCAGCCGCTCGTCCGGGACGTGGCCGAGGAACCGCACGACCTCCTGCACGCCGAGCGAGCGCGCCTGCGACTCGAGCGCGGCGCGCTCCGGACCGTCGCCGCCGACGTACACGCGCAGGCGCGGCACGCGCGCCCGCAGGTCCGGGATCGCCGCGACGAGGCGATCGACGCCCGTGCGCTTCACGAGGCGGCGGACGGCCAGCACGACGGGGCCGTCGTCGGGCCAGCCAAGCGCGCGACGGGCGTCGCTCCGCGAGGGGAGGCCGGCGAAGCGCGCGCAGTCGACGCCGCCGGGGATGCAGTGGATGCGCGCCGCCGGCACGCCGTAGTCGCGTTCGAGCAGCGCACCGAAGGCGCGCGAGAGCACGATGCACGCCGCCGCTCGGCCGTAGACCCGGCGCTCGACCAGGCGCCGGAACCAGGCGGAGAGCGGCCCGCGCCCCTGCGCGGAGGACTCCGCGGCCCAGGGGCCGTGGAAGTACACCACCAGGGGCAGACGCCGCGCCGCGGCGACCATCCCGACCCCGTATGGCGCGAAGTGACTGACGAG
>CAZPJF010000264.1:0-5366 GCA_964586095.1 uncultured Gemmatimonas sp.
AGTCCCCGTGGAGCTCGCTCCCCGCGCGCACCCATGTGCCCTGCCGCGGCCCGGCGGCGGTCCCCGGCAGGTACTCTCCCAGCCGCAGCCCGTACGGCGGCTCCGTCGACGGCGGCGGCGGCAAGCCGAGGAAGGCGCCGAACGCGTCGGCGGCCACCAACGCCGTCCGCGGCGCGAGCACGACGGTGGTCACCGTCCCGTCGAGGTGCGGGACCGCGAGCACGACGTGCACGCCGGGTTCCCCGGCCTCCTCGCGGAGGATCACCTCGCCGCGCGCGCGCGCCTCGGCGGCCAGCAGGTTCACACCGGAGGTCCCGCCGGGGCCGCGCCCCACCCGGAGCTCCGCCATCGGGAGCCCCTCGGGAGACCAGGTGACGATCTCGGTCGGATAGTCCGCGCCGGCGAGGTCACTGGTGGCGAAGCGGGCCAGCATCTCCACCCGCGAGCGCAGCGCGGTCGCCGGATCGAGGGCGGAGGCGAATCGCTCGAGCAGCGTCGCGGCCGCGGGGTCCGCACGCCCGAGGCCCTGCACGTCCTCGACCGCCAGCTGCACGCGTTCCCGCACCGACGAGAACCAGACGAGGGTCACCGCGCCGCATGCCGCGACGAAGGCCACGGTGAGGACCTTGGTGCGCGAGCGGCGGGTGAGCGCGAGCGCACCGATCGCCAGCACCCAGAGCAGGGGATGCAGCGCCGGAAGCCGCCCGGGCGCCTCGAGCACCACCGGCGTCGTGAGCGCGGCGACCGCGGCCAGGGTGGGCGCCACCCACGCCGGGAGCCCGCGACGAGCGCCATCGAGGGCCGATCGGCCCGCCGTCACGCCGAGGAGCAGGACCGTCACCGCCGACAGGAAGAGCGTGACCTGCCAGGCGAGCCAGAGCCCGGTCCCCGCGCCGATCGCCGGCATCTGGATGCCGCGGGCGAGGTCGCGCAGGACGAACGGACCGATGCCCGCGACGATGAGCACGGCGAGGATCGCCTGCGCGCGCGACCGCGGCCCGTACCCCGCGCGCAGCGCCGACAGCAGGCCGAGCAGGGCGAGCGCGCTGGCGATCGTGAGGACGCCCGCGCTCGCGGTGAACGGGCCGCCGGCGCGGACGAAGAAGAACGTCGGGTCGAAGACCGGCCATTCATCGGAGAGCGCGCTGAAGGGCACTACCGCCACCGACCCCAGCGCGACGCCCAGGCCGGCGAACCGGGCACCGAGCCCCGCCTCCCGCCGCCACGCCACCGCCAGCAGCAGGACGCCGAGCGCCCCCAGCAGGACCACCCCGCGCCGGAGGGCCGAGGTGCGCGCCTCGTGCGCGAGCTCTTCCGGGGCCGGGACCAGCGCCCGCGCCGCCAGGAGCGGCTCCCCCCCGAGGGCGAGGACGACGGACCCGGGGACGCTCGCCGCCGCCGCGGCGCCGGCGAAGGCGAAGTCGTTCACGCCGCTCGCCCGTGCGATGCGCTGGTCGAGGGCGCGGCTCAGGCCCGCCGCGGGGCGCTCGGCGTGCAGCAGGATGGTCGCGACGGCGCTCCGGCTCCCCTCAGTGGCGACGGCGTACGCCACGATGTAGAACGGCGTCGCGATGGCCCCCACGGGACCGGGCAGCGAATCCACCGGCACCACCAGGCGCCCCGCCCAGGCGAGCGGCCGCCCCCGGTCCGCGACGATCACCGCCCGGTCCTCGCTGGCGTCGACGAGCCGCTGGAGGGTGGCGAAGCCCCCGTCGGCGTCGCCTGCCGCCGCGAGGGCCGTCGCGGCGGCCCGCTGGAGCTCCTCGCCCGCCCGCGTGACCGCCGACACGAGCGCCTCGCCCGCGCGCCGCTCCCGCTCGGCCACCTCGCTCTCGCCGGCGCCCACGAGGCGGTTCATGGCGGCGTGGTGCGCACCGGCCGAGAGGATGAACGCGATCGCCGCCAGGAGGAAGCCGGCGCGCCGGCGCCAGGAGGGCGGCCGGGTGCGCAGCGTCAGGACCGCGAGGACCAGGACCGCGAGTGTGAACGAGGCGGCGACGGCCGTCTCCATGCGACTCAGCCAGCGCGCCGCGAGCAGCACGATCGCCGCGGCGACCGGGATCCAGGCATCCCTGACGGGGCCGGCGGGGGGACGCGGACGCTCCGTGGCGGCGGGGAGACTCACGCCGGGATTATACCCGCCACGCCCCCGCCCCGGCGACCGGCGTCGCGCATCAGGGTACATTGGAGGGATGTCCGTGAACGCGCGCCTCCTCCTCGCCCTCGCCGTGTGCACGGCCCCAGCGGCCCCCGCGCAGGTCGTCGTCGTCGACGAGGGGACCTTCTCCCTCATCGCGGAGAGCGCCCGCGTGGGCCGCGAGGATTTCAGCATCCGGCGGTCCACGCTCGACGGCAGCTACGTCGCGCAGGGGAACCTGTTGCGCGGGGAGGGGCGCGCCGCCGTGGCGATGACGACCGACTCGACCGGCGCGCCGCTGCGCTTCCAGTTCGAGCGCTTCGTGGCGGGGCGGGCCGTCGAGACGGTGTCGGGCGAGTTCCGGCGCGGCCTCTGGTCGGGCCGGGCGGTCCGCGAAGGGGTCGAGTCCGGTCGCGAGTTCCGCCTCCCGGACCGGGTGGTGGCCGCGGACGACGGCGTGATCCACGAGACCTGGTTCCTCCTCCGATTCGGCGCCCGGCCGGGTGCGCGGGTGCTCGCGCCGCGGACGCTCGTGGTGCGTGAGCTCGTCGTGGAGGCGGCCGGGGTCGACACGGTGGTGCTGGGCTTCGACGCGGTGCCGGCCCGGCGGTGGGTCGTGCGGTACGGCACCGGGGGCCCGGTCGAGCGCGAGGCCTGGGTCGATGCGGCCGGGCGGCTACTGCGCGTCCGGCTTCCGCGCGAGCGCCTCGAGGCCCTGCGGGACGAGGCACCGGCTGAAACCGCCCCGCCGGCCTAGGCGTACGACCCCACGGACCCACCTCCACAGGACATAGGTATTGATGCGATCGTTGTGGCGCGCGACCCTCTTGCTCGGCCTCGCCCTGCCCGTCTCGGCCCAGTCGCGGCTGACCCTGGCCGAGGCCCTCGAGATCGCCCAGAAGAACAACCCGACATACCTGCAGTCAGTGACGGGGCGGACCCGCGCGGCCGCGTCGGTGCGCTCGGCCTACGGCGCGCTCCTCCCGAGCGCCGACGCGAGCATGGGCGCGAGCTTCCGTGAAGGCCGTCCGCAGTTCTTCGGCGGCGTCGCGTTCGGCGCCACCTCCGACATCGTCTCGTCGAGCTGGAACCTCTCGGCGGACATGAACCTGAGCCTGAACACCTGGCAGGGCATCAAGCGGGCGAACGCGTCCCTGGACGCCGCCGAGGCGGATGTCGACGCCGCGCGCTATGCGCTGCACAACAACGTCACGGCGCAGTTCCTCCTGGCCCTGCAGACGCAGGCGCGGGCCGCGCTGCAGGACACGCTCGTGGTGCAGCAGCGCCTCCAGCTCGAACTCGCACAGGCGCGGGCGGGGGTGGGGTCGGGTACGCCGCTCGACGTCAAGCGCGCCGAGGTCGGGCTGGGCACGCAGCAGGTGCAGGCCCTCCGCGCCCGCAACACGGCGGCGGTCGCCAAGCTCCAGCTCTTCCAGCAGCTCGGCGTCCCGATGCCGGAGGGCGTCGAGCTGATCGCGGACCTGCCGGTGACCGCCCCGAGCCAGTCGGTGGCCGACCTCCTGGAGATGGCGCGGCGCGGGAACCCGGCGCTCCGCGCGCTGCAGGCGCGTGAGCGGGTCGCCGAGGCCGGCGTGGGCTCCGCGCGCGCGGCGTACACGCCGTCGCTCTCGTTCTCGGCGTCGGTGGGCGCCGTGGCGCAGTCGCAGCTCGACGTGACCGACGACGACGCCGTGGCGGCCGCGCAGGCGCAGCGCCTGCAGCGCATCGCGAGCTGCCTCACCACGGACTCGATCCGCGTCGGCGCCGGGCTGGGCAGCATCGCGGCCGACTGCGCGGCGATCCCGCCCGTGAACGAGGGCGCGATCCGGTCGTCCAACAACACCTTCCCCTTCGGCTACACCCGCAACCCGTACAGCCTGTCGATGGGGATCTCGCTCCCGCTCTTCGACCGGTTCGGCCGGGAGCAGCGGCTGCAGGAGGCGCACGCGAGCCGCGCCGACGCGCGGTACAACGTGCGGCGCCAGGAGCTCGCCCTGACCGCCGACGTGACGTCGGCGCGGGTGACGCTGCAGGCGGCCTACGACGCGGTCGAGCTGCAGCAGCGGAACGCCGCGACGGCGCGCGAGGCGCTGCAGCTGGCGGAGGAGCGGTATCGCGTGGGCGCGAACACCTTCGTCGACCTGACGACGGCACGTGCCGAGTACGAGCGGGCGGAGACCGACCGGATCGACGCCATCTATGAATTCCACCGGGCGTTCGCGGCGCTGGAAGCGGCCGTCGGGCGCACCCTGCGCTGAGCGAGGAGACGATGAGCAAGCGGATGAAGTACGGGATCTTCGGGGGCATCGTGGTGGCCGTGGTCGCCATCGTGGCCGTCTCGGCGGCCAAGGGCGGCAAGAAGGGCACCGAGGTGCGGATCGAGGCCGTCTCGACGCAGGACCTCGTGGCCTCGGTCACGGCGTCCGGGCAGGTGAGTGCCCAGCGCAAGGTCGACCTCTCGGCCGACATCACGGGCCGGATCACCCGGCTCCAGGTGAAGGAGGGCGACATCGTGCGGGAGGGGCAGTTCCTCCTGCAGATCGATCCGCAGCAGTACGAGGCGCAGGTGCAGCGCGCGGAGGCGGCGCTCGCCAACGCGCGTGCGAGTCTCGCGCAGTCGCGCGCGAACCAGCTGCAGGCGCAGCGCAACCTCGAGCGGCAGGCGGAGATCCGGAAGGCGAACGCCGCGCTCGTCTCGGCGCAGGAGCTCGAGCAGCTCGAGACCCAGCTCGAGGTGAACAAGGCGCTGGTCGAGGCGGCGGAGGAGAACGTGAAGCAGGCCGAGGCGTCGCTCAAGGACGCGCGGTTCCAGCTCTCGCGGACGACCATCTACGCGCCGATGACCGGGCGCGTGACGCGGCTCAACGTCGAGCTGGGCGAGACGGCGATCATGGGCACGCTCAACAAGGACGCCGCGACGCTGCTCACCATCTCCGACATGTCCGTCCTCGAGACCAAGGTGAAGGTGGACGAGACCGACGTGAGCCGGATCGCGATCGGCGACTCGGCCGTCATCCAGATCGACGCCTTCCCGGACACGACGTTCGTGGGGCGCGTGACGGAGATCGGCAACAGCTCGGTGCGCGGCGCGACCGCGGCCGCGTCGACCACCGACCAGGCGATCGACTACGAGGTGACGGTGCGGATCCTCAACCCGCCGGGCGAGACGCGGCCGGACTTCTCATCGACGGCGAAGATCGTGACCGACACGCGTTCGAAGGCACTCGCG
>CAZPJF010000265.1:0-1645 GCA_964586095.1 uncultured Gemmatimonas sp.
CACGCCGCGCGCCTCGGCGCGCGCCGTCACCACCTCGATCGTCTGCGGGTGCAGGTCGCTCGCCAGCAGGAAGGTGTCGCGCCCATCCTTGCCCACGATGCCATGCACCATCGTCACCGCCTCGGCGGCCGCCGTGCCCTCGTCGAGCAGCGAGGCGTTCGCGATCGGGAGCCCGGTGAGGTCGCTCACCACCGTCTGGTAGTTCAGCAGGGCCTCGAGCCGCCCCTGCGCGATCTCCGCCTGGTACGGCGTGTACGCCGTGTACCAGCCGGGGTTCTCCAGGATGTTGCGCTGGATCACCGCCGGCGTGTGCGTGTCGTAGTACCCCATGCCGATGAAGGCGCGGCGCACCTCGTTCGCCGACATCTCGGCGCGGAAGGCCGCGAGCGCCTCCTGCTCCGACTTGGCGCGCGGGAGGTCGAGCGGCCGGCGGAAGCGGATCGTCTCGGGGATCGTATCGTCGATGAACGCGTCGAGCGACGCGTAGCCGAGCGCCTTCAGCATCGCGGCCACGTCCGCCTCGGAGGGCCCGAGGTGGCGGCTGACGAAGGTGTCCGGCTGGGGGTGGGCGGAAGCGGTCACGAGGGGGGTCCTCTGGGGGTGTTGGGTCGGCCCGCTCGGCCGACGTCGAAAGCTACACAGGGCCCGAGGCCCCCGTACATTCCCCGCATGACCGGTCCGATCCTTGACCCACCGCCCCAGCCGCAGATGCGCTCGTCCACCCGCGTCGTCGAGGTCACCCGCGCCGGCGTGAGCTTCGGCTCCGCCCTCGCGATCGCGATCTCGTGGAGTGCGAACCACTCGATCCTCTGGGCCATCGTCCATGGGATCCTGAGCTGGATCTACGTGCTCTACTTCGCGCTCACGCGCTGACGCGCGTGCGGCACGCGGGCCCACAGGCACGGGCGTCCGCCGACGCGCCGGGCGCGCCGGGCGTGCGGACGCTCGCACCCCGGTGGCGGCTGCTCGCGTCCCCGCCCGCCGACGGCGCCGCCAACATGGCCCTCGACGCCGCGCTGATGGCCGAGGCGCGCCGCACGGGCGTGGCGACGCTGCGCACCTATAGCTGGCTCCGGCCCACCCTCTCGCTGGGGCGCCACGAGCGCGCCCGCGATCGCTTCGATCCCGCCCGGCTCGCCGAACGGGGGGTCGATGTCGTGCGCCGGCCGACCGGCGGGCGCGCCCTGCTCCACCATCGTGAGGTGACCTACAGCGTCACGGCGCCCGCGACCGCGCTCTCGCTGCGCGACGCCCACGCGGCGATCAACGCGCTGCTCCTCGCGGCGCTCGCGCGACTGGGCGTGCGGGCCACGGTCGCCCGGCCGGCCGGCCGGCCGCTGCGCCCCGCGGGCGCGGCCTGCTTCGCGGAGCCCGGCGCGGGCGAGCTGGTGGTCGACGGCGCCAAGCTCGTCGGCTCCGCGCAGCTGCGCGAGGACGGCGCGCTGCTGCAGCACGGCTCGATCCTGCTGCACGACGACCAGCCAATGATCGCGACGCTGCGCACCGCCGGTGGCGCGCCCGGTACGCCGATCGCGCCGGCCGCCACGCTCACCGGTGTGCTGGGCCGACCGGTCGACCCGACGGAAGTCGTGACCGCCCTCGGCGAGGCGCTCGGCGAGGCGCTCGGCGAGGCGCTCGGCGAGGC
>CAZPJF010000265.1:1745-5342 GCA_964586095.1 uncultured Gemmatimonas sp.
CTCGGCGAGGCGCTCGGCGAGGCGCTCGGCGAGGCGCTCGGCGAGGCCCTCGGTGCGCCGCTCGGTGCGCCGCTCGGTGCGCCGCTCGGAGCGCCGCTCGGTGCGCCGCTCGGTGCGCCGCTCGCCGGGACGACGGGCGAGGCGCCGGGCACGCCCCCCGCCCCGATGCCCCCGCCCTCCGCGTCACTTCGGGAGGACCTCGCGCGTCTAGTGATTGCGTTCGCCGACCCGCAGTGGACCTGGCGGCGCTGAGTCCCCCACCCCTGCGCCCCCGCCGCGATGCGCCGCCTCCCCGCCCGCACCCTCCTCGTCCCCGCCGTCCTCCTCCTGGCCGCCTGCGGACCCCGTGACGGCGGCGCCGGCGGCGGGAGCGTGATCATCGCGTCCTCGGCCGACGCCGACGCCCTGCTGCCCCCCGTCCGCACGACGGTGACCGGACGCCTCGTCGCCGAGCTCCTCTTCGACGCGCTCGTCGAGATCGGCCCCGAACTCGACCCGCTGGGCGACGCCGGGTTCGTGCCGCGCCTGGCCAAGTCGTGGCGCTGGAGCGCGGACTCGCTCGTCCTCACGTTCACGCTCGACCCCGAGGCGCGCTGGCACGACGGCGCCCGCGTGGTCGCGAAGGACGTCGCGAGCGGGTTCGCGGCGCTCCGCGACCCCGCTAACGGGTCCCCGCTGCGCGCCGACCTCGCCGAGATCGACTCGGTGCGGGTCGTCGACGACGCCACCGTCGCGATGCACTTCGGCGTGCGCACGCCGGAGCAGATGTACACCGCCTCGCTCGTCTGGCCCCTCCCGTCGCACCTCGTCGACACGATCCCGAGCGGCGGCCTCGGGACGAGCGCGTTCGCACAGCGTCCGGTCGGATCGGGGCAGTACCGGTTCGTGGCGCGCGAACCCAAGGTGCGCACCGAGCTCGCCGCGGTGACCGACCACTACCGCGGCCGCCCGGGACCTGACCGCATCGTCCTCCTCGTCTCGGACCAGCCGGCGACCGCCATCGCGAAGCTCTGGACCGAGGAGGCCGACGTGTGGGACGTCCTCCCGCCGCCGGACGTGGAGGAGGCACGCAAGCATCCGCACGTGCAGCTGATCTCGTCGCCGGGCTACGACTACGCTTTCCTCGGCTTCAACTTCCGCGACCCGCGGGACACGGCGCGCGCGCATCCCGTCCTCGCCGACCGGCGGATGCGCCATGCGCTCACGATGGGGATCGACCGCGAGGGGCTGGTGCGCGCCCTGTTCGACACCCTCGGGCGCCCGGGCCTCGGGCCGTTCGTCCGCAAGCAGTACACGGCGGACACGACGCTCGTGCACCTCCCCTTCGACACCGCGCACGCGAACGCCCTGCTCGACTCCCTGGGCTGGCGCACGCGCGACCGCGAGGGCTACCGCACGCGCGGCGGCCGGCGCCTCGTGCTGCGCGCGCTGGTGCCCGCGCCGAGCGCGAACCGCGTGCGCGCGTCGGTGCTCGTGCAGGAGCAGCTGCGCCGCCTGGGCGTCGAGATGCCGATCGACCGGCTCGAGGGCGGCGCCTTCGGCCAGAGCCGCGACGCGGGGACGTGGGACGTGTACTTCGGCGGCTGGGGCTCCGCGCCGAGCGTGCGCGGCACGCGCACGACGTGGGGGAGCCGTTCGCGCCCGCAGTGGGGACGCCTCAACGTGGGCAACTACTCCAACCCCGCGTTCGACATCGCCGTCGATTCGGGGCTCGCGACGTTCGACGTGGCGGAGTCCCGGCGGCACTTCCGCCGCGCCTACGAGACGATCATCGAGGACGCGCCCGCGGTCTGGCTCTACGAGCCCGTCCTGGTGAACGCGGTGCACCGGCGCTTCACGGTCCCGGCGTGGCGACCGGAGGCCTGGTGGCGCACCCTGGGCCAGTGGCGGCTCGACCCGGCGCAACGGCTCCCGCGCGACGCGGCCCCGGCCGCGCCCTGAGCGCCGGTGCGCGCCGCGCTCCTCGCCCGCGCGCTCCAGGGCGCGCTCGTCGTCTGCCTCGTCGTCACGACCTGCTTCGTGCTCGTGCGCCTCGCGCCGGGCGACCCGTTCCTCGCCTCGCTCGAGGCGGAGACGGTCCCGCCCGAGGTGCGTGAGGCGCAGCGCCGCGCCTTCGGCTACGACCGGCCCATCCCCGAACAGTTCGTGCGCTACGTCCGCAACGTCGCGCGCGGGGACCTCGGCTTCTCGCGCTCGCGCGTCGAGCCGGTCGCCGACGCGCTCGCGCGCACGATCCCCAACTCGCTCCTCCTCGTCGGCACGGCGCTCGCGGTCGCGTTCGCCGTCGGGATCGCGCTCGGCGCGTGGCAGGGCTGGCGCGCGGAGTCGTCGGCCGCGCGCGTCACGGACGCGCTCGGCGCGGTCACGGTCTCGGTCCCGGAGTTCGTCATCGGCTTCCTGCTGCTCATGGGGCCCGCCCTCGCCTGGAGGCTCCTCCCGGTGAGCGGGATGCGGTCCGAGTTCGGGCCCGGCGGGCTCGCCGGCGTCGTCGACCTGCTGCGCCACCTGGTGCTCCCGGCGCTCGCGCTCGCGATCCCCGTGGTCGTCATCGTGGCGCGCCTGCAGCGCAACGCGCTCCTCGGCGTGCGGGACGCCGAGTTCGTGCGGGCGGCCCGGGCGCGCGGCGCGGGCGAGCTGCGCGCGCTGCGCCACGCGCTGCGCAACGCGCTCGTCCCGGTGCTCGCCTACGCCGGCGTCCAGCTCTCGTCGCTCATCAGCGGCGTGGTGATCGTCGAGAAGATCTTCGACTGGCCCGGGATGGGACGCCTCATGGTCTCGGCCGTCCTCGCCGGCGACTACCCGCTCGTCGCGGGCGGCGTGCTCGCAGGCAGCCTCTGCACCGTGGTCGGCTCCATGGTGGCGGATCTCCTGCTGCTCTGGGCCGATCCGCGGCAGCGAGGGCGCGCCTGATGGAGGCCGGACGCCTCCCGCGCGTGGCGACGGGCGTGCTCGCGGCGATCCTCCTCGCGACCCTCTTCGCCCCCTGGCTGTCGCCCGCCGACCCGATCGTCCAGCACGACCTCGCGTCGCGCATCTGGCAACCCCCGAGCTGGACGCACCCGCTCGGCACCGACTCCGCCGCCCGCGACGTGCTCAGCCGCCTGCTGCACGGGGCCCGCGCGACGCTCGGGATCGCCGCCCTCGCCGTGATGGTCTCGATGACCCTCGGCACCTGCATCGGGGCCGCGGCCGCGCTCGGCGGCCGCGTGATCGACACGATGCTCATGCGCCTGACCGACGCGCTGCTCGCGATCCCCCGGGTGCTCCTGCTGCTGCTGCTCGTGGTCGGCGGGCCCGACGACCTCGGCCTGGCCGCGTTCGCGCTCGTGCTCGGCGCGACGGGGTGGATGACCACCGCGCGCCTCGTGCGCCAGGAGACCGCGCGGCTGCTCGCCACCGACCACCTGCGGGGGGCGCGCGCGCTCGGCGTGCCATGGCCGCGCCTGCTGCGGCGGCATCTCCTCCCCGCCCTGGCGCCCACGCTCGCCGCGGCCGGCACCTTCGCCTTCGCCACCGCGGTCCCGCTCGAGGCCGGGCTCAGCTATCTCGGGCTCGGCGTCGAGGTCCCCACGCCCAGCTGGGGGAACCTCCTCGCCG
>CAZPJF010000266.1:0-5330 GCA_964586095.1 uncultured Gemmatimonas sp.
GTCCACCCAGGGGTGACGCCGGCGGCGGGCGGCGGGCCCGCGGCGACCGGCGGGCACGGCACGGCGCGCTCCGAGGCGCTCTTCGCACGCGCCCGGGCCGTGATGCCCGGCGGCGTGAGCAGCCCCGTGCGCGCGTTCCGCTCGGTGGGCGGCACGCCGCGTTTCATCGCGCGCGCGGAGGGGCCGTACCTCTGGGACGCCGACGGCAACCGGCTGATCGACTTCGTGCTCTCGTGGGGCCCGATGATCCTCGGCCATGCGCACCCGGAGGTGGTCGCCGCGGTGCAGCGGCAGGTGGCGACGGGGATGAGCTACGGCGCCCCGTGCGCGCTCGAGGCCGAGCTGGCGGAGCGGATCATCGCGCTCGTGCCGTCGATCGAGAGGGTGCGCTTCGTGTCGAGCGGCACCGAGGCGACGATGAGCGCCGTACGGCTCGCGCGCGCCGCCACGGGGCGCACGAAGATCATCAAGTTCTCGGGGTGCTATCACGGGCACGCCGATCCCTTCCTCGTGTCGGCCGGCTCCGGCGTGGCGACGCTCGGACTGCCCGACTCCCCGGGCGTGACGCCCGGAACGATCGCCGATACCGTGACGGTCGCGTACAACGACCTCGCCGCGACGGCGCAGGCGTTCGACGCGCACGCGGGCCAGGTGGCGGCGGTGATCGTGGAGCCGGTGGTGGGGAACGCGGGGTTCATCCTGCCGCGTCCGGGCTTCCTCGAGGGCCTGCGCGCGCACTGCACCCGGCACGGGGCGGTGCTCATCTTCGACGAGGTGATGACCGGCTTCCGCGTCGCGATCGGCGGTGCGCAGGAGCGCTTCGGCGTCCGGCCCGACCTCACGACGCTGGGCAAGGTGATCGGCGGCGGGATGCCGGTGGCTGCGTACGGGGGCCGGGCGGACCTGATGGCGCACGTGGCCCCCGCGGGCTCCATGTACCAGGCGGGCACGCTGAGCGGGAACCCGGTCGCGATGGCGAGCGGCCTGGCGACGCTCGACGTGCTGACACGCGCGGGCACCTTCGCGCGGGCGGAGCAGGCCGCGACGCGGCTCGTGGAGCTGCTCACGGCGTGGGCGGCCGCGCGCGGCCTGCCGTTCCAGGCCGCGAGCATCGGGACGATGTGGGGGAGCTTCTTCACCGCGACGCCCGTGGTGGACTACGCGTCCGCGAAGACGGCCGACACGGCCCAGTACGCGGCCTTCTTCCACGCGCTGCTGTCGCGCGGCGTGTACCTGGCGCCGAGCCAGTTCGAGGCGGGTTTCACGAGCATCGCGCACGACGACCTGGTGATGGGCGAGGTCGCGCAGGCACTCGACCGGATCGTGCTGGGCTGACGGCCGCTCGAGGGTGGATGGTGGAGGTCGACTGACGAATGGGCGCGAGCGACCGCATTCCGGGGTCACTCGCGCCCTTTCGTCCTTCATCATCCACCCTGCATCGCCACGAGAGGCGCCGGCCGGAATCGAACCGGCGAATAGCAGATTTGCAGTCTGCCGCCTTACCACTTGGCCACGGCGCCGTGCGGGGAAAGGTAGTCGGCGGGGACGGGGGGCTCAACGGGCGCGCGCGCCGGAGCGTCGGTGAGCAATGATCACGCGCAGCCTGTGCCGCCGGTCACCACCGTGCGTGGGGTCCGGCGGATAGGTTCCGGTCTCGCCCGTTCGTCCCCTACCCGGAGTCGTGCAGCCATGCCTCGTGCCCTGCGTCCCGTCGCCCTCGCCCTCACGCTCGCCACGCTCTCGGGGGCGTGCAGCCTCGTCCGTCCGAGCGGTGCCGCCGCGCCGGCCAGCGCCGCGTCCGCGGGGTCCGCGCTCACCGACGCGAACATCGCGGCGATCGTCGTGGCCGCGAACAACGCCGACATCGCGTACGCGGACCTCGCGCTCGCCAAGAGCCAGGACGCCGAGGTGCGGAGCTTCGCGACCATGACGAAGAAGGACCACACGGCGGTGAACGAGGCGGCCGTCGCGCTCGTGACGAGGCTCAAGGTCACGCCGGTCGACAACCAGGTCTCGTTCGACCTGCGGGACGACGCCGACACCAAGCGGCTCGTGATGCGCGACCTCGAGGGGTTCGCGTTCGACAGCGCCTACGCGGCGAACGAGGTCACGTACCACCGGACGGTGCTCGGCGCGATCGACGCGGCGCTCATCCCCTCGGCGCAGAACGCGGAGTTGAAGGCGCTGCTCGTGTCGGTGCGGCCGGCGGTGGCGGCGCACCTGGAGCATGCCACGTCGCTCGCGGCGGCCAAGACCGTGCGCAAGCGCTGATGCGGTCCGCCGGGCCGCCCGGGCCGAGGCGGGCGCGTCGCCTGCCGCGCCCGCTCGTCGCGATGGGCCTGATGTCGCTCGCGGTGCTCGGCGGGCTGGGCGCCGTGCGCTCGCTGGCCCTCCGGACCGGGCCCGTGCGCCACGAGGTGCTGATGCGGTCGGTCTCCTTCTCCCCGCCCGAACTTCGGGTGTCGCCGGGCGACACGGTGGTCTGGCGCAACACCGACATCGTGCGCCACAACGCTGTTCGGCCGGAGCTGTTCGACACTGGGGAGCTCAGGTCGGGGGAGCGGTACGCGTGGGTGGTGCCGTCGGACACGGGCACTTTCGCGTATCGGTGCACCATCCACTCCCGGATGCGCGGGCGCCTGATCGTGGAGATGAAGTAAGCCAAGCCGTTGCCTGCAATGGAGTTGCGTTGAAGCGCCCTGTCCTCGCCGGCTTGGAGGGACGGGGCGCTCGCGCGTTCGGAGCCCATGACCAAGCGCCTCTGCGTCCCGGATTTCGTGCGTTTGGAGCAGTCTTGGGTTCGAAATCTGCTTGAACATCGGTTGAAATCGGCGAAATGTCCGTCTAGATTTGCTGACTTCGCAGAACTTCGCAAACACCGGCTCCTTCTCCCAGCCACTTCAATAACCTCACTGATGACTGCCTCCCCGACCCCCCGTTCCGACGCCCTGCGCGCCATCGCGACGCGGACCCCGATCGTGCCGGATGTCCCGGCGATGGCCGCCAACCCCAAGCCGACGTCGGAGTACTTCGGCAGCCACACCTTCGGCGCGAAGCAGATGCGCGACAAGCTGCCCAAGGACGTGGTCGAGAAGATCACGGAGTCGGTCCGTCTCGGGAAGAAGCTCGACCCGGCGATCGCGCCGGCGGTCGCGAAGGCGGTGAAGGAGTGGGCGATCGCGCAGGGGGTGACGCACTTCTGCCACTGGTTCCAGCCGCAGACGGGGCTCACGGCCGAGAAGCACGATGCCTTCCTGACGCTCGACGGCGCGGGGAACGCGATCGAGAAGTTCACGGCGGAGCAGTTGATCCAGTCGGAGCCGGACGCGTCGTCGTTCCCGTCGGGCGGGCTTCGCGCGACGTGGGAGGCGCGTGGCTACACGGCGTGGAACCCGGCCTCGCCGCTCTTCATCATGGAGGCGGCCGGCACGCGGACGCTCTGCATCCCGTCGGTGTTCATCGGCTACAACGGCGAGGCGCTCGACGAGGTCACACCGCTCTTCCGCTCGAGCGAGGTGCTCTCGAAGGCCGCGCGCGAGCTGCTCGAGCTGATCGGCGACACGGGCGCGCTGCGCGTCTACACGACGATGGGGACCGAGCAGGAGTTCTTCGTCATCGACCGGACGCACTTCGCGATGCGGCCGGACCTGGTGATGGGCGGGCGGTCGCTCGTCGGCGCGCCTCCGCCGCGCGGCCAGCAGCTCGAGGACCACTACTTCGGGGGCATCCCGGAGCGGGTGCAGGCCTTCCTGGCCGAGGTGGAGTACGAGCTCTACAAGCTCGGCGTGCCGATCGTGACGCGGCACAACGAGGTCGCGCCGTGCCAGTTCGAGATGGCCCCGATGTTCGAGGAGACGGACATCGCGACGGACCACAACCAGCTCGTGATGAGCATCCTCAAGGACGTGGCGCTGCGCCACGGGCTGCAGGTGCTGCTGCACGAGAAGCCCTTCGCCGGCATCAACGGCTCGGGGAAGCACTGCAACTGGTCGCTGTCGATCGCGTCGGACAACGCGCTCAACGGCATCAACCTGCTCAAGCCGGGGAAGACACCGCACCAGAACCTCCGCTTCCTGATGTTCCTGGCGGCGGTGCTCAAGGGCGTGCACAAGCACCAGGGGCTGCTGCGCGCCGGCATCGGCACGAGCGGCAACGAGCACCGGCTCGGCGCCAACGAGGCGCCGCCGGCGATCATCTCGGTCTTCATGGGCAACGCGCTCACGCGGATGATCGAGGACATCATCGCCGGCCGCGCGGGCACCAAGGCCGAGCAGGCGATGATCGAGCTCGGCGTGGCCAAGCTCCCGGAGATCGAGAAGGACAACACGGACCGCAACCGCACGTCGCCGTTCGCGTTCACCGGCGCCAAGTTCGAGTTCCGCGCGGTGGGCTCGTCGCAGTCGATCGCGTTCCCGGTGATGCTGCTCAACACGATCGTCGCCGAGGCGATCCTGGAGATCACGGCGGCGCTCCGCGCCGAGCTCAAGCACGGGGGCTCGGTGGACGACGCGGCGCTCAAGGTGGTGCGGAAGGTCTTCAAGGAGACCTCGCCGATCCGGTTCGAGGGGAACGGCTACAGCGAGGAGTGGGTGCGCGAGGCCAAGAAGCGCGGCCTGCTCAACCTGCGCCGCGCGCCCGAGGCGCTGGCCCAGCTCGAGACGAAGCTCGCGAAGGCGCTCTTCAAGGGGACCGGCGTGCTCTCGGAAGCGGAGCTCGAGAGCCGCTACCACGTGCGCGTGGAGCGCTACGTGAAGGACGTCCTGATCGAGATGGAGACGCTCGCCGAGATGCTGGACACGCAGATCCTCCCGGCGGTGTACGCGTACCTCGGGTCGCTCGCCGACGCCGCGGCCAAGGCGAAGCAGGGGGGCATCAAGGTGGTGCCGCAGAAGGCCGCCGCCGAGGCGACCGGGAAGCTGGTCACGGCGCTCCAGGGGAAGGCGGCCGCGCTCCACGCGGCGATCAGGAAGGCGCACGCCATGCACGCCGACCTCGCCAAGTGCGCGACGTTCCTCACGAGCACGGGCGCCGAGAGCATGGCGGCCTGCCGCGAGATCTCGGACAAGCTCGAGGTGTCGATCGGGGACGCGTACTGGCCGCTGCCGCGGTACCGGGAGATGCTCTTCCCGGTGTGAACGAAGGAACGAGGAGCGAGGGGAAGAAGCGAGAGCGGAGGGGAAGGACTTGAGGAGAAGGGGTGAAGGGAATGGGGAGGGGGAGCGGCAGGTTGCGCTCCGCCTCCCCTTGCCGTTCGCCCTCGGTCGGTCGCGCCTTGCCCCTCGCTCCTTCCCCTCGCTCCTTCCCCTCGCTCCTTCCCCTCGCTCCTTCCC
>CAZPJF010000267.1:0-5301 GCA_964586095.1 uncultured Gemmatimonas sp.
GCCACGAAGAGCACGTGGTCGGTCTTCACCATCCCGTACTTGGTCTGCACGTTCGACCCCTCGACGATCGGGAGCAGGTCGCGCTGCACGCCCTCGCGCGAGACGTCCGGGCCGCCGAAGTCCCCCTTCCCGCCCGCGATCTTGTCGATCTCGTCGAGGAAGATGATCCCCAGCGACTCCACCCGCTCGAGCGCGTCGGCCACCACGTCGTCGAGGTTGATCAGCTTGTCGAACTCCTGGTCGAGCAGGATGCGCCGCGCCTCGCTCACCGGCACCGTGCGCTTCTTGGTCTTCTTGGGCAGCAGCTCCGAGAGCATCTCGGCGAAGTTCTGCATCCCCTCCGGCGCACCCTGCTGGCCCATCGCGTCCACCATCGGGCCCTGTTGCGTGACCTCGACCTCCACCTCGCGCTGCTCGAGCTGGCCGTCGCGGAGCAGCTGCTTGAGCTTCTCGCGCGTGCGCTTGTGGCGCTCCTTCGCCAGCTCCTGCTCCTGCGTGACCTGCCCCTCCGGCCCCGCCACGAACACGCGCTGCGGGTCGGCGGCCGCCGCCTCCGGTTTCGCGTCCGCGGGGGCCGGCAGCAGCAGGTCCAGCAGCCGCTCGTCCACCCGGTCGTTGGCGAGGTCCTCCACCTCCTGCTCCCGCTCCGAGCGCATCATGTCGATCGCGCTCTCCACGAGGTCGCGGACCATCCCCTCCACGTCGCGCCCCACGTAGCCGACCTCCGTGAACTTGGAGGCCTCCACCTTGATGAACGGGGCCCCGGCGAGCTTGGCGAGCCGCCGCGCGATCTCCGTCTTCCCCACGCCCGTCGGGCCGATGAGGATGATGTTGTTGGGCGCGATCTCCTCGCGGATCCCCTCCGGCGCGCGCTGGCGCCGCCAGCGGTTCCGCAGCGCGATCGCCACCGCCTTCTTCGCGTCCGCCTGCCCGACGATGTACCGGTCGAGCTCCGCCACGATCCGGCGCGGCGACAGGTCGGCGAGGCGCGCGAGCGCCTGTTCCGTGCGGGGCGACGGCATCAGCCGGTCGGTTCGACGACGGTGATCTGCGTGTTCGTGTACACGCAGATCTCCCCGGCGATCGCGAGGGCGCTCTGCACGATCTCCGCCGGCGGGAGCGTCGTCTCGCGCGCGAGCGCGCGCGCCGCCGCGAGCGCGTACGACCCGCCGCTCCCGATCGCGAGGATCCCGTCATCCGGCTCGATCAGCTCGCCGTTCCCCGAGACCACGAAGCCGTGGTCGCGGTCGGCGATGATGAGCAGCGCCTCGAGCCGGCGCAGCGCGCGGTCCGAGCGCCATTCCTTCGCGAGCTCCACCGCCGCCCGCGCCAGGTTCCCCGGATGCCGCTCGAGCTTCTCCTCGAACTTCTCGAAGAGCGTGAGCGCGTCCGCCGCCGCCCCCGCGAAGCCGGCCAGGACCTTGCCCCCCTTGAGGGCCCGGACCTTGACCGCCTTCGCCTTCATCACCGTGTCGCCGACCGAGACCTGCCCGTCGCCGCCGATGGCGACCTTGCCGTCGCGCCGGACGCAGAGGATGGTGGTCGCGTGGAACGTGGGGAGCGCCATCCGGGGAATATAGCGGCCCTCACGTCTCAGGCGCGGGGGTGCGCCTGCCGGTGCACCTGCTTGAGCCGCTCCACCGACGTGTGCGTGTAGATCTGCGTCGTGGCGATGCTCGCGTGGCCGAGGAGCTCCTGCACCGCGCGCAGGTCGGCCCCCTGGTCCAGCAGGTGCGTCGCGAACGTGTGCCGCAGCGCGTGCGTGCTCAGGCCGGCCCCCTCGTCCACCTCGGCCAGTCGCGCCACCACCGCGGCGTGCACCGTCCGCGCGCTCATCCGCCGGCCGCGCTGGCTCAGGAAGAAGGCCGACCGGTCCCCGGCCGCCCCCACCTGGCCGAGCAGCCGGTCGCGCACCCGCTCGTACTCGCGGAGCGCGCGCTGCGCCGGCCCACCCACCGGCACGATCCGCTCCTTCCGGCCCTTGCCGCGCACCTTCACCAGCCCGCCGAGCAGGTCGAGGTCGGCGCGGTTCACCCCGCGCAGCTCGGAGAGCCGCAGCCCCGCCGAGTAGAAGAGCTCGAGGATCGCGAGGTCGCGCACGTCGGTGAACCGGCCCGACTGCGCGCGGGTCGCCGCGGCGGTGAGCAGCGTCTCCACCTGCGCCCGGTCGAGGTGCCCCGGCAGGTGGCGCTCGAACTTCGGCGTCCCCACCGCGCGCGCCGGGTTCGCCTCCACGAGGTCCGCGCGATGCAGGAAGCGATAGAAGCTCCGCGCCGCCGAGAGCGCCCGGGCGCTCGACCGGCGCGAGAGCCCGCGCTTCGCCAGGTGCGCGAGCCACGCCCGCATCGCGAGCCGGTCCACCCGCTCCCACGCCACGACCTCGGTCCCGAGATGCACGCGCAGGAACGCGCGCAGCCCCTCCAGGTCCCGGGCGTACGCCGTGAGGGTGTGCGGCGAGACGTCCCGCTCCTTCTCCAGGTGCGTCAGGTAGCGCGCGACGAGGTCCTCGTCGGCGCGCACCGCCCCCGGCTCCGCCGGGCTCACTCCTCGCCGTGCCGCGGCGAGGCGACCTCGCCGAAGTGCGCCGCCAGCGACGACAGGTAGCTGTCGACGCCGCGGTAGCGCCCGCGCAGCCGGAAGTACACGCGCGTGAAGGTCGTGTGGAAGCGCAGCTCCTCGACCACCCGCACCTCGGTCCCTGCGGTGGTCTCGCGCACGCGGATGTTCCAGGTGCCGCTCCAGCGCATCTCCTCCTCCGTCTGCTCCTCGTTGGGGATGTAGCGGAGGCTCAGGCGGTTGGGCGGCTCGGCGCGGGTGATCTCGAACGACACCAGGCCGAGGATCACCAGGTTCTGCTCCCACGACTCGCGCCGCTTGCCGCGCAGGATCCGGACCGTCTTCACGTCCGTCCACCAGAGCGGCTGGTTGCCGATCGCGCGGATCGCCCGGAAGACCGTGTCCTGCGGCGCGGTGATGACGACCGTGCTCGTGGCGCTCACCTCGGCGGGGAGCGTCTGGCCGTAGTACCAGAGGCCGCCCACGAGCAGCGCGATGAGCACAATGAGCTTCTTCACGTCCTCTCCGGCTCCAATGACGGGATGGCCACGACGCCTGAATCAAGACGCCAGGACGCCATCGCGCGTAACGCCCGCTCGGCGTACCGCTCGCGCTTCAGGGCCTTGTCGCGCGGCGGGGCGTCGAGCTCCTCGAGCAGGCCGAAGTTCGCGTTCATCGGCTGGAAGTGGGCCGGATCGGCCTCGCGCAGGTAGCGGTAGAGCGCGCCGAGCATGGTCGTCGGCGGCGGGAGCACCGGGGCCTCGCCCCGGAGCAGGCGGTCCAGGTTGATCGCCGCGAGCAGCCCCGTGGCGGTGCTCTCGGTGTACCCCTCCACGCCCGTCAGCTGCCCCGCGAAGAGCGTCGTCGGCTCGTCCTTCAGCGCCAGGTGCGGCAGCAGCGAGGCCGGCGCGTTCAGGTACGAGTTCCGGTGGATGCTCCCGTACCGCAGGAACTCCGCCTCCGCGAGCCCCGGGATCAGGCGGAACACGCGCGCCTGCTCCGGCATCCGCAGCCGCGTCTGGAACCCCACGAGGTTCCACATGCGGCCGGCCCGGTCCTCGCGCCGCAGCTGCACCACCGCCCACGGCCGCTTCCCCGTGCGGGGATCGGTGAGCCCCACCGGCTTCATCGGCCCGAAGCGGAGCGTGTCGCGCCCGCGGCGCGCCATCTCCTCCGCCGGCATGCACCCCTCGAAGTACGGCACCGCGTCGAACTCGTGGGCCGTGAACTGGTCCGCCGTCGTGAGCGCGTCGATGAACGCCTCGTACTCGTCGCGCGTCATCGGGCAGTTCAGGTAGGCCCCGCCCTCCTCGGCGGCCCCCGCCATCGTCTCCTTGTCCCAGCGGGCGGCACGGAACGCGATCGACTCGTCGATGCTCTCGATGGAGACGATGGGGGCGATGGCGTCGTAGAACGCGAGCGACGCCACGCCCAGCCGCGCGCGGATCGCCTCGGCGAGCGCGTCGCTCGTGAGCGGCCCCGTCGCCACGATCCCGGGCACCGGGAGCGCCACCACCTCCTCGCGCACCACCGTCACCCTCGGGTGCCCTTGCACCCGCTCGTGGACGTAGGCCGAGAAGACGTCGCGGTCCACGGCGAGCGCGGACCCCGCCGGCACGCGCGCGTGGTCGGCGCCGGCGAGCACCACCGAGCCCAGCAGCCGCATCTCGGCCTTCAGCAGGCCGTGCGCGTTGGTGACCTCGGTGCTCTTGAACGTGTTGGAGCAGACGAGCTCGGCGAGGCGCTCCGTCTGGTGCGCCGCCGTGCGCCGCACCGGGCGCATCTCGTGCAGCACGACGCGGTGCCCGCGCTCCGCCAACTGAAAGGCGGCCTCGCTCCCGGCGAGGCCGCCCCCGACCACATGGACCTCGCGCGTGCTCACGCCGTCGCCGTCTCCGCCTCGGCGTCCGCTCCCTCCGGCGCCTCCACGTCCCACTCGTTCTGGCACTTGAGGCAACGCCGGAAGTGCCCGCGCGTCTTGGTGCTCTTCGCCTCCGCCCCCTCGAAGCCGCACTCCGGGCACTTCTCCTTGACCGGCTTGTCCCAGCAGACGAAATCGCAGTTGGGGTAGTTCTCGCACCCGAAGAACGCCTTGCCCCGCTTCTTGGACCGGCGCGCCGCGATGTCCCCGCCGTCCTTCGGGCACTTCACGCCCGTCGGCATGGACTTGGTGCCGCGGCACTTGGGGAAGGTGGAGCAGCCGAGGAACTCGCCCGAGCGCGACCGCCGGACGACCATCGGCTTGCCGCAGAGCGGGCACGGATAGTCGGTGAGCTGCGGCGGCTGCCGCTCGCCCTTGAGCGGGCGCGTGTACTTGCAGGTCTTGGGGTGGTGCTCGCAGGCCACGAACGGGCCGAAGAACCCGCCCTTCGGCACGAGCCGCCCCCCGTCGAGCGGGCAGCGCTCCGCGTCGAGCGCGGAGAGGTCGTGCGCCTCGCGGATCAGCGCCTCGGCGTCGACCGACTCGACCTTCTCCTCGAACGGCGCCCAGAACTCCTCGAGGACCTGCTGCCACTTGAGCTCGCCCTCCTCGATCTTGTCGAGCTCGCCCTCCATGTGCGCCGTGAACCCCACGTCGAACTCATGCGGGAACTGCTTCACCATCACCTTCTCGACCGACTCGCCGAGGGGCGTGGGGAAGAAGCGCCGCTGCTGCAGCTCGGCGTAGTGCCGCTCGGTGAGCGTGGAGATGATCGACGCGTAGGTCGACGGGCGGCCGATCCCGCGCTTCTCGAGCTCCTTCAC
>CAZPJF010000268.1:0-5293 GCA_964586095.1 uncultured Gemmatimonas sp.
CACCACGGCGGGGGGGGACCGCTCTCGGCTCACCACGGAGCAACGCGCCCGGGTGAGGGCGGGGGCGGCGACGCCGAGGCCCGCCGCGGCGGCCGCCGGCGCCGGGGCGGGCGCCGGTGCCGCCACCGGTGCGGGCGCCGCCGGCGCGACGCGCGGCGCGGGGGCGCCGGCCGCCGCGGCCAAGCCGGTCGTGATCGACCTCGCGGGGATCGAGGAGCGCAAGGCGCGCCTCACCATCCACTCCTCCGCGCTCGGCGACGCGCTCGTGAGCAAGGACGGCGAGTCGCTCTACTATCTGGCGCGCTTCGAACGCGGCTTCAACCTCTGGACCACCAACCTGCGCACGCGCGAGACCAGGCAGCTCGTGGCGCTCGACGCGCCGGGCGGTGCGATGACGTGGGACAAGGAGCAGAAGGCGATCTTCCTCCTCGCCAACGGGAGCATCTCGAAGATCGACCCCGCCTCGGGCAAGCGCGACGCGGTGCCCCTGCGCGGCGAGATGACGGTGGACGTCGGGGCCGAGCGCGCCGAGGCGTTCGACCACGTGTGGCGGCGGACGCGCGACACGTACTACACGGCCGGCTTCCACGGCATCGACTGGCAGGCGCTGCGCCCGGTGTACGAGAAGCACCTCCCGCACCTCGGCAACGAGTTCGAGTTCGCGGAACTGCTGGCCGAGATGCTCGGCGAGCTGAACGTGAGCCATAGCGGGGCGCGGTGGGCCGCGAGCGGCGGCGACCTCGACGCGACGGCCTCGCTCGGCGTGCTGTACGACCAGGCATGGGCCGGCGCGGGCGCGAAGGTCGACGAGGTGCTCGCCAACGGGCCGCTCGCGCTGGCCGGCATGAACGTCGCACCGGGGACGATCATCGAGTCGGTGGACGGCACGCCGATCACGCCGGCGACCGACATCGCGCAGCTGCTCAACCGCAAGGCGGGGCAGAACGTGCTCCTCGGCCTCGCGCTCGGCGGCGCGCGCCGCGAGCTCGTGGTGAAGCCGGTGACCGCGGCCGAGGAGGGGCGGCTGCTCTATGCGCGATGGGTGAAGCGCAACCGCGACGAGGTGGAGCGCGCGAGCGGCGCCCGGCTCGGCTACGTGCACATCCCGGGCATGAACGATGGCGCCATGCGCACGACCTTCGAGGAGGTGCTCGGGCGGTACGCGCTCCGGGACGGGCTCGTGGTCGACACGCGCAACAACGGGGGCGGCGACCTCGTCGCGGACCTGGCCATGTTCCTCAGCGGCCAGCGCTTCTTCGACTACACCGTGGACGACCGGAGCGCGGGCTTCGAGCCCAACTTCCGCTGGACCAAGCCGAGCGTGTCGCTCGCGAACGAGGCGAACTACTCCGACGGGCACTGCTACGCGTACGCGTACAAGCAGCTCAAGATCGGTCCGCTCATCGGCGCCGCGGTGCCGGGGACCTGCACCTTCGCCGGCTGGGAGACGCTGCAGGGCGGGATCCGCTGGGGCGTGCCCGGCCTCGGCGTGAAGGATGCGATGACGGGGCAGTACCTGGAGAACCTGCAGACCGAGCCGGACCAGCTCGTGTTCAATGAGGCGGACAAGGTCGGGAAGGGGCAGGACCAGCAGCTCGAAGCTGCTGTCCGGACACTGCTCGGACTCGTGCGCCGGTAGCCGTCACATCGTGTGACGCGCGCTGTTGCGAGGGTGGTCCCGCCGACAGTCTGTCGGGCGTGAGGACCACCCTCGTGACACTCGCACTCGCGGCCACCGCGTTCGCGGGCCGTGCGGACGCGCAGCAGCGGGCTGCGGCGCCGCCCGCGGAGCTGCGCTCGCGTCTCTGGTACGAGTTCACGCTCGGCGGCGCGGGCTCCCGTCTCACGTGCGACATCTGCACGGCGCAGCGCGACGTGGGCGCCGCGCTGACCGCGGCGGTCGGCGCCTATGCGAGCCCGCGCGTGCGCGTGGGCCTCGAAGTGACGCGGTGGACGTATCTCGACGCCGGCGTGCGCGAGCACGTCGACGGGCTGGGCGTCGTCGCGCACCTGGCACCGAACCCGCAGAAGGGCCTGTACCTCCTCGGCGGGGCCGGGGTGACCACGTACCGCGCGGGCGAGTTCCGATACGATGCGCCGCGCCTCAGCTTCGGCGCGGGCTACGACATCCCCGCCTTCGGCAAGTGGGTGGTGGGGAACGTGGTGACCATGGATGTGGCGGCGTTCGGTGAGCTGCGCAGTGAGGGCGTGACGGTGCTGGATCGCGTGGGGCTGAGTGCGGTGCGGGCGGCGGTGCAGCTGAGGCGGAGGTAGGCGAAAGGCAGAAGGCAGAAGGCAGAAGGCAGAAGGCAGAAGGCAGTCACGGCGAGGCTGGAGCGTGTTGGGCAGCGGACGGGTGTGGGCGCAGGAGGCGACCGCCTTCTGCCATCCGCCGGCTGCCATCTGGATGCGGAGCGTGTCAGGCCTGGCCCAGGCCACCGGCTCCCGAATCGGTCGCGCCCGCGTGCGCGACGGAGGAGGAGTCGGCATGTCCGTCGGTCATCGTTCCCAGACGCAGCTGCGTGCGACGCGCGCCCTCGTGCTCGTGCTGTACGGGCTCGCCGCGTGCGAGTCCGCCGAGCTCTCGGCGCCGCGCTTCGAGGAGACCCCCGAGATCGGGCAGGGCCAGGCGTACAGCGTCTGGACGCCCTCGGGCACCGACACCTGCACGCGCGAGATCCACGACTCGTACTCCGTGGTGGGGCCCGACGGGCTCCGCTATCCCACCTGGCATCCGCCGGTCGACCCGGCCACGGGATGCCACTTCGGCCACGAGCATGGGCGCGACCCGGCGGGCTCGCGGCTCTTCCACGAGGTGGGGCCGATCCCGTTCGGCTACGCCAACCAGCACCTCCTCGCGAGCGGCTTCGGCGCGCAGCGGATCGAGGACCACGTCGGGCACAAGATCGAGTGGGAGAACGGCATGGTGATGGAGGTCGGCGGGACCGGGACCGCCGTCCTGACGATCACCTGCGACGTGCTCACCAAGCTCCATCAGGGCACGCACTCGCCGGACGCGTTCACCAACAACCTGCACGAGGTCGCGTACCACATCCGCTGCACCGACGGCACGGCCTTCAGCGCCACGCTGCTGACGGCGATCGGCACGCCGGGGGAGCTGCGCGCCAACTGCGGCCAGGAGCCGCGCGACATCGTCGTCGGGACGGCCACGCCGCCCAACTCCCCGGACGGCGGCGGCATCCGCCGCCTCCCCGAGGCGCAGTGCCTTGGCGAGAAGATCGCCGCGGCGAACGGCGGCCACGTGCACTTCGACGGGCTGCTGCACGAGAACTGGGAGGTGAGCGCCTCGCTGCGCCGCGCCGACGGCCGCGTGCTCGCGGGCTTCAACCCGTACTACCAGGTGATGGACCCGAGCCGGTACTACGACCCGGCGTCGACCGACCGCGCGATGTCGCGCCCCATCGACCTCTGCTACACCGACCTGCTGCGCGGCCGCGGACGCTGCGCCGGGCTCGCGGACTCGGTGCCGTGGAACGACCCGCGCTCGCCGTTCAAGGGCGTGCGCCGCGTCGTCGACGTGAACAACAACAAGGTCGACAACGCCGATGGCCCGACGGTCTGGTACACCGACCCGCTCGGCCGCCGCGGCAGCCCGACGCCGTTCCCGGGCTCGATCCGCCAGTGGATCGCGAAGCACGCGAATCGCGGCCTCGACCTCCATGGCGCGGTGATGGGACGCGATCGCAGCTACGACGCGCCGGGCGTGCGCGCGCCGAACTGATGACGCGCGCGCGGCTCCACGCCATGCGCACCAGGGGCGTCGACGAACGCCTCGCCGCGTTCATCGCCGTCGCCGTGGCGCTCTTCCTCGCGCTGCTCGCGGCCGCGCTGCTCCCCGCGCGCGCGCACGCGCAGCTCGCGCCCGACGCCCCGCGCCTCATCTCCCCGCACGGCTCCGGCGGGCTCGGGTTCCACTGGGTGCGCACCGAGGCCTTCCCTGACGACGACGGCGCCCTCCTCGTGACGTGGGCCATGCCGGCGCTCCCCACGGGGATGCGGCTGCGCGGGGGCGTCGGCAGGGGCGCCGGCGGCGCGAACGCGGTCATGGGCGGGATCGACTTCCAGGTGCCGCTGCATCGCGGCCCGAAGCGCGCCTGGACGCTCGACCTCGACTGGCAGTCCGGACTCGGCTTCAGTGCGGGCGACTACTCGATCCTGACCCTGCCCGCCGGCTTGAGCGGCAGTGCGTCGTGGAGCGCGGGGCAGGTGTGGGTCGCGCCCTTCCTCACCGCCGGCGCGACCGCTGACCTGCGGCTCGGCGACGAGGCGCCCGAGAAGGAGTTCCGCGTCGATCCCACGGCGGAGGTCGGCCTCGACCTCGCGTTCGACGCGGCGCGGCGCGTGGTGCTGCGCGCGGCGCATGTGTGGGGAGAGCGGCAGAGCGTCTCCCTCGGCGTGGCGGTGCGCCCTACGCGTCGCTGACGCGTCGCCCGAGGCGCCGCCGGAGCGCAGGCGCGCTCACGGCCTCGGGTGTGCCTTGAAGAACGCCCACATCGCCTCGGTCGCGTCGATCGCCTGGCTCGGCGGATCCGCGCGCCGGCTCCCCTTCTGCCCCCTGGGCCAGGCGTGCCCATTGTCCTTGACCTGGTGCAGCAGCACGGCGCGGCCGGCGGGGCAGGGCCAGCGCCAGGTGATGAGCTGGCCCGCCTCCGCGCGTTCGGGCGTGGGGCCGCACCCGTTGGCGCGGGCCCAGTACTCGCCCTGCGCGAGGTTCGGCTTCGGTGGCGTGCCATCCCACGCGCGGCGGCCGAGTCCGTCGCCGAGCCCGCCGCCGCTCGGGACCGAGGAGTCGAGCAGGCCGTTGAAGATGATCGCGGCCACGGGACCGGCGGCGGGCGGCTCGTCGCCGAACACCGCGCCGACCACCGGCGCGATCGCGGCGATGCGCGGCGCCAGCTCGCGCCCCACGCGGTGCGCCATCATCGCGCCGTTGCTCATGCCCGTCACGTAGATGCGCCTGGGGTCGACCGGATGGCGCGCGGCGAGCTGGTCGAGGATCGCCGCGATGAAGGCGACGTCGTCGACGCGCTCCTGCATGGCATGGCCGCAGCAGTGGCCGGCGTTCCACGTGAGGAGCCGGTCGGCCCGGCGGCCGCTGCCGTTGGGGTAGACGACGATGATCCGTTCGCGCTCGACGAGTGCGGTGAATCCGGTCATCGTCTCGGCGTTGGCGGCGTTCCCCCCGCCGCCATGCAGCACGATGACGACGGGGACCGGGGCGGCATCGCGCGTGAGGCCGCGCGGGACGCGGCGCACGTAGCTCCGCTCCACG
>CAZPJF010000269.1:0-5293 GCA_964586095.1 uncultured Gemmatimonas sp.
CGATGATCGTCACCGGGAGGAAGGCCTCGTGACCGGCATCGACCTGATCGGCTTCATCGTCGTCTTCATCCTGGCCACGTACCTCGGCGCGTCGCTCATCGGGCGCGTGCCGCCCACGCTGCACACGCCGCTCATGTCGGGGGCGAACGCGGTCTCGGGCATCACCGTGGTGGGGGCGATGGCCGTCGCGGGCCACACCGACTACGGGCGGCTCGGGCAGGTCCTCGGCTTCGTCGCGATCGTGTTCGCGATGATGAACGTGGTGGGCGGGTACGCGGTCACCGACCGGATGCTCGAGATGTTCAAGAAGGGTCCGCAGGGGGGTGGCAAGTGATCTCCCTCACGGTGGAGCGGCTGCTGTACCTCGTGGCCGCGGTGCTGTTCATCACGGGCCTCAAGCAGCTGCAGAGCCCCGAGACGGCACGGAAGGGGAACCAGGTCTCGGCCGTCGGCATGCTCATCGCCATCGTCGTCACGCTGCTGAGCACCAAGACGGTCACCTACGGCACGATCGCGGCGGGGCTCGTGGTGGGCGGCGCGGTCGGGCTCTGGATGGCGCGCTCGGTGGCCATGACGGCGATGCCGCAGATGGTGGCCCTGCTGAACGGCGTGGGCGGCGGCGCCTCGCTGCTCGTGGCGAGCGCGGAGTTCCTCCACCTCGAGTCGACCGGCGCGGTGGCGACGGTCGATGTGTCGCTCTCCACCCACCTCGGCGTCCTCATCGGCGCCGTGACGCTCACCGGCTCCGGCATCGCGTGGGCGAAGCTGCAGGAGGTGATGACGGGCAAGGCGATCGTGTTCGGCGGGCAGAAGGTCGTCAACGGCCTCCTCTTCGCCGTGATCGTCGGGCTCGCCGGCTGGCTGATCGGGGTGCCCACGGCGCCGGTCTGGGCGTTCTACGCGCTCATCGGCCTCTCGCTGCTCCTCGGCGTGCTCCTCGTGATCCCGATCGGCGGCGCGGACATGCCGGTCGTGATCTCGCTGCTCAACTCGTACTCGGGCATCGCGGCCGCGATGACGGGCTTCGTGATCAGGAGCGAGGTGCTGGTGATCTCGGGCGCCCTCGTCGGCTCGTCGGGGATCATCCTGAGCCAGATCATGTGCAAGGCGATGAACCGCTCGCTCGGCAACGTGCTCTTCGGCGCGTTCGGCGCCGCGGCCGGCAAGAGCACCAAGACCGCCGAGGGGCTGGTCGCGAAGACGACCAACGTCGAGGAGGCGGCGCTGCAGCTGGCCTACGCGCAGAGCGTGATCGTGGTGCCCGGCTACGGGCTCGCGGTGGCGCAGGCGCAGCACCAGGTGCGCGAGCTCATGGACCTCGTCGAGAAGCGCGGCGGCACGGTGAAGTTCGCCATCCACCCGGTGGCGGGGCGCATGCCCGGGCACATGAACGTGCTGCTGGCCGAGGCGAACATCCCGTACGACAAGCTGCTCGACATGGACGACATCAACCCCGAGTTCGAGCGCACGGACGTCTGCCTGGTGATCGGTGCGAACGACGTGGTGAACCCCGCGGCGCGCACCGACCCGTCGAGCCCGATCTTCGGGATGCCCATCCTGAACGCGGACCAGGCCAAGCGGTGCATCGTCATGAAGCGCGGCATGAGCGCCGGATTCGCCGGGATCGAGAACGAGCTCTTCTTCGCGGACCGGACGCAGATGCTCTTCGGTGACGCCAAGGGCACGTTGACGAAGTTGGTCGCTGAAGTGAAGCAGATCTGAACTGGGAGGAGCGAGGAGCGAGGGGAAGGAGCGAGGGGTGAGGATGCGAGGAACGTGAGGCCGGCAGGGGAAGCGGGAGGGTCGAGTGCGAGCGGGAGGCTGTCCTCCAGCTCTCGCTCTCCCTCTCACGGCCCTCAGCGCAGCGTCCCTGCCCCTCGCCCCTCGCTCCTGCAGTCTCCTCGGTCCTCCGCGCTTCGCTCCTTCACTTCGCTCCTCGCTCCTCAGTAGTTCCGACTTCTCCATCGCGTCGGCCTCCGCCAACTGGAGACGACGAGCCGCACCGCCGCCACCGGATCGGCGAGCGGGCTCAGCCACCAGGTGATCCCCCGCCGCTCGTAGCTCGGCGCGATCGCCACCAGCAGGATCGCGCGGAAGAGCACCAGCACCGCCGTACCGGCCCCCAGCACGACCTTCGCGGGCCCCGGGGGCAGCGACGGCCAGGCCAGCGCGACCATGGCCGCGGCCGGGAGGAGCATCCCCTGCGCCGAGACCACGAACGCGGTGTCGAGCAGCTGCCGCCGCCGCGGCGTCGCGTCCTTCAGGTCGAGCGAGCGTCCCCACTCGCGCCACATCTGCGCCACGCCGCGGTAGCTTCGCACGCGATAGAGCCGCGAGCCGTCGAGGAAGCCCACGCGTGCGCCGCGCTGCGCCAGGTGCCGCACCAGGCTCACGTCCTCGGCGAACGAGTCCTTCACCGGCTCGTACCCGCCGTGCGCGAGGAGCAGCTCGCGCCGGAGCAGGAAGCACTGCCCGTTCGCGATCACCCGGTCCGCCGTCACGCGCGGGTCGCCCGCGGCCCCGCTCCGGTAGATGAGCGTGACGAGGAGCGCCGGCTGGACCCAGCGCTCGGCGGCCGTCTGGCCGGCGAAGCGCGGCGCGAAGCTCACGACGTCGAACCCCTCGCGGAGCGCCGCGCCGAGCGCCGCGGCGGCGCAGCCGGGCTCGGCCTGCGTGTCGGCGTCCATGCCGAGCACCCAGGGCGTGCGCGCGAGCATGGTGCCATGCTGCAGCGCCCAGGCCTTGCCGATCCACCCGGCGGGGAGCGGCGGGTCGGTCACGAGCCGGATCCGGGAGTCGAGCCGCGCGGCCTCCTCCACCAGCTGGCGCGTGCCGTCGGTGGAGCCGGAGTCGATCACGAGGATCTCGCGCACCGGATCGCCCTGCGCCCGGAGCCCGGCGAGGCAGGGCCCGATGCGCGCCGCCTCGTTGAGCGTGGCGACGAGGATGGTGAGGTCGGGGCCCGGGAGTCCCTCGGGGCGCGGCGGCTCCGGCGGTCGGCGTGTGCGGCCACCCATGAGGCGGCTCGCGAGCACGAGGGCGAGGAGTGCCTGGAGGGCGGCGAGGGCCGTCAGCATGGGCGGTTAACGTACGCGGGGGGCGCCGGGTTCGGGGGTGCGGGGTTCAGCGCGCTCGGCCAAGGGAGGCGAGGGGGCGGCGGGGCGGAACCGCGCAGCGGAGCGAGAACCGCGGGGCGGAGCGCGGCGTCAGGAGGGGCTTGAGTCGCGGCTTGAGGCACGGCGTGAGGCACGGCGCGAGGCGCCGCAGACGGTCACACAAACCCTCGACGCGCGCGCGCTGTCCGAGTGGGCGAATCCCGCCCTGCCCGCCCGCGTAGTGAGACCGGACCCCAGCCCGAGATCGCCCATGTCGCGCCGTGCCGCCCCCGCCCGCTCCGTTGCCGCCGCCCTCGCCGCGCACCCGTCCCTGGCGTCGTTCCGCGCCGCGGCCGCCGCCGCGCTGCTCCTGCTGCCCGCCGCGCTCGCGGCGCAGGAGCGGCACGTGCTCGCCGGGGCCAGCGCCGCCATCTGGAATCTCGCCGGCGAGGTGCGCCTCGAGCCCGGCACGGGCGCCGATGTCGTGGTCGAGGTGACGCGCGGCGGATCCGATGCGCGGCAGCTCGAGGTGATCATCAAGGGTGGACAGCTCGTCGTGCGCTACCCCGACAGCGACGTGGTCTACCGCGACCGGGACCGCGACGGGCGCACCTCCACCACGCTGCGCGTCCGGGACGACGGGACCTTCGGCGACGGCTGGCGGAACGGCGACGGCCGGCGCACCACGGTGCGCAGCTACGGCGACGGGCTCGAGGCCCACGCCGACCTGGTGGTCAAGGTGCCCGCGGGGCGCGCGGTCGAGGTGAACCTCGCCGCGGGCCGCATCGAGGCCACGAACGTGCAGGGCGACCTCACGCTCGACGTGCACGCCGCCTCGGTGACCGCCACCGGCACCCGGGGCCGGCTCGACATCGATGCCGGGTCGGGGTCGGTGAGCGTGGAGCGGGCGGTCGGCGATGTGTCGATCGACAACGGCAGCGGCTCCGCCGAGCTGACCGGCGTGCAGGGCTCGCGCGTCTCGGTGAACACGGGCTCGGGGAGCGTCGAGGTGCGCGACATCACCACGGAGCGGCTCACGATCGACGTGGGCTCCGGCGGCGTGCGCGCGGAGGGGATCGCGGCCGATGACCTGCGGATCGAGAGTGGCTCCGGCAGCGTGCGCGTCGACCTCACCAAGGTGCCGGGGCGCTCCGACATCGACACGGGCTCCGGCGGCGTCACCCTCGCGCTGCCGGCCACGGCGAACGCCGACCTCGACATCGAGACCGGGTCGGGGGGCATCTCGACCGACTTCCCGGTGACCATGAACGGCTTCTCGCGACGTGAGCTGCGGGGGAAGATCGGCCAGGGTGGTTCGCTGGTGCGGGTGTCGACCGGCTCGGGCGGGGTGCGGCTGATCAAGCGCTGATGAAGCGCTGATCAAGCGCTGATCAAGCGCTGATCAAGCGCTGATCAAGCGCTGATCGCGCGCCCGCCCGAGCCCGTCACCCTACGGGCACGCGGCGGGCACGCGGCGGGCACGTGGCGGGCCACGTGGCGGGCCACGCGGTCACTGGACCAACCCTTGCCGCACCTGGTCGACGATGAAGGCGTACCGGAAGGCCGTCTCGCGCAGCCGCTCATAGCGTCCGGACGACCCGCCGTGCCCCGCGCCCATGTTCATCTTCAGGAGCAGCGGGTTCGCGTCGGTCTTGAGCTCCCGCAGCTTCGCCACCCACTTGGTCGGTTCGAAGTAGCCCACGCGCGAGTCGTTGAGCCCGCTCGTGACGAGCATCCGCGGGTAGGCCTTGCGCTCCACGTTGTCGTACGGCGAGTACGACAGCATGTACCGGTACTCGTCCGGCTTGTTGGGATTGCCCCACTGCTCCCACTCCTGCGCGGTGAGCGGGATGCTGGCGTCGAGCATGGTGTTGATCACGTCCACGAACGGCACGTCGGCGACGACGACCTTGAAGAGCTCGGGGCGCAGGTTGACGACGACGCCCATCAGCAGGCCGCCGGCGCTGCCGCCGTTCGCGGCGAGGCGCTCGGGGCTCGTGTACTTCTCCTTCACCAGGAAGTCGGCGACGTCGATGAAGTCGGTGAAGGTGTTCATCTTCTTCATCATCTTGCCGTCGTCGTACCAGGCGCGGCCCATCTCCTGCCCGCCGCGGATGTGCGCGATGGCGTAGATGACGTCGCGGTCCACGAGCGAGAAGCGCTGCGAGCTGAAGGTGGGCTCGGTGGTCGCGCCGTCC
>CAZPJF010000270.1:0-5274 GCA_964586095.1 uncultured Gemmatimonas sp.
CTCGAGGACGGGCCGCACGCGGCGGCGGGACCGCCGCCGGAGCCGCGCGGCGCCGGATCGCCGCGCGCCGCCGCCGCGCGGCTGCGGCGCTACACGACCGCCTTCCGGTGCCCCGACGACGGCCACGTGGCGCCCGCGCCCTCGCCGCAGCTCTTCTCGTTCAACAACCCGCGCGGCGCCTGCGGCACCTGCAACGGCTTCGGCGCGACGCTCGAGTACGACGAGGCGCTCATCGTCCCCTACCCGGAGCGGACGCTCAAGCAGGGGGCGCTCGACCCGTGGACCGCGCCGCGCTACGAGAACAAGCGGCGCGCGCTCGCCGAGTTCGCCAAGCGCGAGGGCATCCCCGCCGACGTGGCCTGGCGCGACCTCACGCGCGCGCAGCAGGAGCTCCTCCTGCGCGGGCGTGCCAAGGGCTACGTGGGCATCCTGCCCTTCCTCGAGGCGCTCGAGCCCAAGAAGTACAAGCAGTACATCCGCATCTTCCTGCGGAAGTACCAGACGGCGCGGACCTGCGCGGCGTGCGGCGGCGCCAAGCTCCAGCCCGATGCGCTCAACGTGCGCATCGCGGGGCGCACCATCGCCGACGTGGCGGCGATGCCGGTGGGACTGCTGCGCCCGTGGGTCGACTCGCTCGCGCTGTCGCCCCAGGAGGCGGAGATCGCGGCGCACATCCTGCGCGAGGCGCGCGACCGCATCGCGTTCCTCTGCGACGTGGGCCTCACCTACCTCTCGCTCGACCGGGCCACGCGCACCCTCTCGGGCGGGGAGGCGCAGCGGATCGGCCTCGCCAACTCGCTCGGCGCGCGGCTCGTCGACACGCTCTACGTGCTCGACGAGCCGAGCATCGGCCTCCATGCGCGCGACCTCGACCGGCTCCTCGGCCTGCTTGGCCGGCTGCGCCAGGGCGGCAACACCGTGCTCATGGTCGAGCACGACCTCGAGGCCATCCGGATGAGCGACTGGATGCTCGAACTGGGCCCGGCGAGCGGCGAGCAGGGCGGACGGCTCGTCTTCAGCGGCCCCACGAGGGACGCCACCGCGAGCCCGCTCACCGGCCAGTACCTCACGGGGCAGAAGCGCATCCCGCTGCCGGCGCGGCGGCGCCGGGCCGGGCCGCAGTGGCTCACCATCACCGGCGCGCGCGAGCACAACCTGCGCGCCGTCACCGCGCGCATCCCGCTCGGCACGCTCACCATCTTCACCGGCGTGAGCGGCTCGGGGAAGAGCACGCTCGTGCACGACGTGCTCTTCCGCGCGCTCGAGCGGAAGCTGACCGGCGAGCACACCGCGCGGCAGCACCTCGGCGAGAAGGTCGGCGCGTACGACACGCTCACGGGGTGGGACGCGCTCGACGAGGTGGTGCTCGTGGACCAGGAGCCGATCGGCCGGTCGCCGCGGTCGAACCCCGTGACGTACGTGAAGGCCTTCGACGAGATCCGGCGGATCTTCGCCGACGTGCCCCTCGCGCGGCAGCGGCGCTACACGGCGGGGACCTTCTCGTTCAACGTGCCCGGCGGCCGGTGCGAGACCTGCGAGGGGGCCGGCGCGCTCGAGGTCGAGATGGTCTTCATGGCGGATGTCTTCGTGCCCTGCGAGACCTGCGGCGGCTCGCGCTTCAAGCCCGAGGTGCTCGATGTGACCTACTTCGGCAAGCGGATCACCGACGTGCTCGAGATGACCGTGGACGAGGCGATCCGCTTCTTCCCACGCGAGGAGAAGCTCGGGCAGGCCCTCTGGCAGGTGCAGCAGGTGGGGCTCGGCTACCTGCGGCTCGGCCAGTCCGCGACCACCCTCTCCGGCGGCGAGGCCCAGCGCCTCAAGATCGCCCGCGAACTGGCGTTCGCCGCCAGGAAGGGAGGGCGGAAGCTCTACGTGATGGACGAGCCCACCACCGGCCTGCATCCCCGCGACATCGAGGTCCTGTGCGCGGTGCTCGACCGGCTGGTCGAGGCGGGCCACACGGTGGTGCTGATCGAGCACAACCTCGACCTGATCAAGCGGGCGGACTGGATCGTGGACCTGGGGCCCGAGGGGGGCGACGGCGGCGGGCAGGTGCTCGGGATGGGGACCCCCGAAGAGATCGCGAAACTGCCGGCGAGCCACACGGGCAGGTTCCTCGCGCCGCTCCTGGTGCCGTGAACGGGGAGCCCGGACGGCGCCCCTCCGGCTCGTCCCGACGCCCTCATGCTCCCGCCCGTCGCGCGATAGGTTAATGGGCGCCCTCCACACGGGCACAACCATTCAGGGGATCCCATGGCGATCACGCGGCGGAAGGTGAAGAAGGCAGCGAAGAAGGCGGTGAAGCGCGCGTCGGCGACGCGCAAGACCGTGGCGAAGAAGTCCGCGAAGGCGGCGAAGGGCGCGAAGAAGGCGGCCTCGAGCGCGCGGGCGAAGCTCAAGCGCGCGGTGGCCAAGGTCGGCGCCAAGGCGAAGTCGCTGAAGAAGAAGGCGACGAAGGCCGGCGCGACGCTCAAGAAGAAGGCCGCGAAGGCCTCGAGCACGCTGAAGAAGCGCGCCGCCACGGCGTCGCGCACGCTCGAGCGGAACGCGGCCACGGCCCGCAAGGCCGTGCGCACCGCCGCGAAGCAGCCGAAGGTGCAGGCGGCCGCCGCGACGGCCGCCGCCGCGGCCGCCACGGTCACGGCGACGGTGATCGGCGCGGGGGTCGCGGCACGCGACGCGTGGGTCGCGAGCGAGCCCGCCGCCGCCCCCATGGCCCCGCCCGCCGCTCCCGCCGCGCCGAGCGCGCCGTCGGCGCCGGCTGCGCATCCGATGCAGTTCTAGGGAGAAGGCAGAAGGCAGAAGGCCAAAACGACGATGCGGGGGCGGCCCGGTGGCCGCCCCCGCATCGCGTCTGCTGCCCTCTGCCTTCCGTGGCCTGCCCGCTACTCGTGCCTGATCGCATCGATCGGCGACAGCCGGGCCGCACGCATCGCCGGGTAGAGCCCGAACCCCAGCCCGATCGCGATCGAGAGCCCGGCCGCCACGAGGATCGTGGTCGGCGTGATCGCCGCCTCGACGGGGGCCTTCGTCTGCACCCGCATGATCCAGGCGGTCAGGTAGGCGATGCCGAGGCCGAGGCACACCCCGACCGCGGCGCCCGCGCCCGTGATCGCCACGGACTCGGCGAGGAACTGCGTCAGGATGTCGCGGTCGCGCGCGCCCGTCGCCTTGCGGATCCCGATCTCGCGCGTGCGCTCCGCGACCGCCGCGAGGAGCACGTTCATGATGCCGATGCCGCCCACGAGGAGCGAGACGCCGGTGATCGCGCCCATGAGCAGCTTGAAGATCATCATCCCCGACGCGACCTGCTGCACCCGTGCCTGGTTGGTGCGGACCGCGGCGCGGTCCTTCCAGCCCGCGCCGTAGGACGCCGCCATCCACGCCTCGACCTCGCCGCGGATCCGGTCGACCTCCTCGATGCGCGGCGCGGTGACCACGAGCGTGGGAACGCGCGTGCCGGGCGTCGCGCGCTCAGCGTCGTCCACGGGAACGAACGCCGCCAGCGGTGCGCCCGCCCCGCGGCCGCCGCGGACGACGCCGACCACCGTGTGCGGGTTGCCGTTCAGCACGAGGGTCGCACCCACCGCCTTGGCGGGTGCCGCCGAATCGCGCGCGACGGCCCCGGCGGCGCGCTCGTTGAGGACGACGACCGCGGTGTCGGTGTCCGCGAAGAGGCGTCCGGCCACCACCTCGGCTCCGCTCCAACGGAACTGGCTCGCGAGGGTACCCGTCACCCCGAAGCCGCGCGGCGTGCCGTCGAGCTCGACCAGGGTCGCGCCCTGCGTCAGGAGCGCATGCTTCTCCTCGCCCGTCACCGCCGCCAGGAGCGACTCGGCGTCCGCGCGGCGGAAGCGGATGATGTCGGTGCGCCGGACGAACTGCCCGTCCACGTTGGCGTTGACGGTCGGCTCGATGGAGATGCCGAGGAGGTCGGTGGTCTCCTCGATCTGCTGCCGCGCGAAGGCCTCGACACCGTCACCCATGGAGAGGACGGAGACCATGGCACCGACCCCCATGACGACGCCAAGCGTTGAAAGGAGGGTCCGGAGCGGGTTGGCGCGGAGGGCATCGAGGCCCACGGAGAGCGAGGCGCGGGGGGAGATCGGCATGGGAGGCAGTACGCCGGGGGCGGAGGGAGCGTTTCGGGGGACGCTTGGCACCGGCGACGGGGGGCCGGCGCCGACGAGCGGGCGGCGGCGACTGGGCGGCTGCCGGGCTCACCGGAGGGTTGAACGCCCCCCCTGCCCCGGCTAGCTTTCCCGCTCTATTCCCGCGTAGCTCAGTTGGTAGAGCAGGTGACTGTTAATCACCGGGTCACAGGTTCGAGTCCTGTCGCGGGAGCCTCGCCCAACCACCGACGCCTCATCGCGATAGCCGCGGTGAGGCGTTCGTGCGTCGAGGCCCCCTTTCGGGGGTGCCGTACCCACCGCCGTACCCACCCCACGCATCGCATCCCCCATCACTGGCCTCCGCTCTGCGCCCGCCGGGCGCTCTGGATGAGATCCTCGGCGCGCGGGATGAAGCGCGCGTACAACCCCTGCGCCATGCGCTCGGAGCCGTGCCCGAGGTTGATCGAGATCAGCTTGAGCTCGTAGCCGCGCCGCACCATCTCCACCGCGAACGTGTGCCGCGCCGCGTGCAGCGTGTAGCCCTCGCGGATCGCGACGCCCTCCGCGCGCAACGCCGCGCAGGCCGCGGCCTGCGCGGCCGCATGCGCGCGCGCCGACACGGGGAAGAGCCGCGCCGTCGGCAGGAAGCCGCCCTCGCTCACGTACGCGGCGACCAGCTGCCAGCACGCGTCGTCGAGCACGATCGCCTGCCGGTCCCGGTACGCGGTCTTCGCCCCATGCGCCCACACGACGCGCGTCCGGAGGTCGACGTCCGCCCGCGTCATCGCCAGCGCGGCCTGCATCTCAAGCCCCGCTCCGTGCCGGAGCGCCGCCAGCGCGCGATGCAGCCCCGGCGGCATCGCATGCACCAGGCGGATCGCATGCGCCCACTCCGCGTAGCGAAGCCGCACCCGGTTCGAGCGCGGCAGCTTGAACGTGCGCAGCGGGTTCTGCGGCAGTGCCCCGTGCGCGACGCAGTACTCGAGGAAGGACGACCACGCCGCCGCGTGCCGCCGCCGGTTCGTCCCCGAGCCCGGCAGCTGCTCGAGCCGCGCCTTGAGCGCCGGCGCCGTCAGCGTCGACCGCCAGACGGGCCCCGCCCCGGCCAGCACCCCGCCCTGCTGGCGGTACTTCCGCACCATCTCGGCCGCGAGCGCCC
>CAZPJF010000271.1:0-5250 GCA_964586095.1 uncultured Gemmatimonas sp.
GTCTCGAACCGCAGCAGCGGCTCCGTCTCGCCGACGATCGACAGCGTGGCGCCGAGCGGCTCCCAGGCGGGCGCGGCCATCGGGTAGCGCTCCACGCGGTAGACGAGCCGCGCGTCCGCCCCCGCGCGGTCCTCGCGCACGTAGCCGGCGCGCTCGAGGCGCTCGGCGATGTGCGCGATGCTCGCGTCGAAGCCGCGGTTCCCCGGCCAGCGCACGAACTGGTCGAGGAAGGCGACGGTGCGGAAGGCGCTGTCGCCGGAGAACCGCGGCGCGACGAACGCATGGAGGGCGGCGGTGGCGGAGGTCTGCGCGCCAAGCGCGAGCGGGGCGAGCAGCGCGGCGGCGAAGGCCGCGCGACGGAGGCGCGGGAGCGTCTGAGGCGTAGGCATGGCCTCCAAGCTACGCCGCCTCGCCTGCGGCCGCTGGACTTCGCGACCGCGGCCCGCTATCCATTCGGCACAGCCGCCAGGGGTACTCCGCGAGCGCGGGGTTGAGAAAGTCCCTTGGAACCTGACCCGGTCAACACCGGCGTAGGGAGTGCGGCGAGTGACGTGACCGCCATCCCGGGCCACGCCACCCGCTCGCCGGGTGCGCGTGGCCTTCGCCGTTCCGGCCCCGCGCATCCGTCGAGGCCCGTCACTCCGGACACCTTCTCTCGAAGAGGCTCCGGCCATGAACCACCGCATCGCCGCTCTGCTTTCGTCCTTGTTCCTCCTCCCTGCATCGTGGCTGGAGGCCCAGTCGGGCGGCGCTCCCGACTCGACCCGCCGCGACTCCCTGGACGCCGTCGTCGTCCGGGCGACCCGTGCGGGGGGCGTCGCGTCCACCTCGCGCACCACGCTCGACCGCGCGACGATCGAGCGCACCAACATGGGGCAGGATGCGCCCCTCGCGCTCCAGACCGTCGTCGGCGTCACGGCCGCGTCGGACGCGGGCACCTTCAGCGGCTACAGCTCGATCCGCCTCCGCGGCGTGGACCAGACGCGCCTGTCGATCTCGGTCGACGGCGTGCCGCTCAACGACCCCGAGGACCAGGTCCTCTACTTCTCCAACGTCCCCGACTTCCTGAACTCGATGCAGTCGGTGACGGTGCAGCGCGGCGTGGGCTCGAGCGCCTTCGGCACCGCGGCGTTCGCCGGTGCGCTCAACTTCGAGTCGATCCCGGTCGCCACCACGGAGCCGGGCTCGCAGCTGCACCTCACGGCCGGCTCGTGGGGGACGCGGCGCGCCGCGCTCGAGCACGCCACCGGCCTCAAGCGCGGGTGGGCGGGCTACGCGCGCCTCTCCACGCAGGAGACCGACGGCTACCGGTACCACTCGGGCAACCGGGCGCAGTCCGGGTTCGTGAGCGGCGGGTGGTTCGGGGCGCGCGACGCGGTCAAGTTCACCGGGTTCGCCGGCCGGTCGCGGATGCAGCTCGCCTACTACGCCCCGAGCGAAGCCGAGCTGCGGGCGAACCGGCGGACGAACGTGATGTCCGAGCAGGAGCGCGACGACTTCCACCAGGAGATGGCGAGCCTGCAGTGGACGCGCGCCGTGGGCGCGCGCGCGACGATCACCACGACCGCGTACCGCAACGGCGCCGGCGGCGCCTACGACGTGGTCGTCGGCCCCGACCTCTGGAACTTCAACCTCGACCATCGGTGGGTGGGGCTCCTCTCCACCCTGACGTACGTGCGGCCGGGCCTCGAGCTGGCCACGGGCGCGCACGCGAGCCGCTACAGCCGCGACCACTACCTCAAGGTGCGTCCCGACCTGGAGACCACCGTGTACGACAACACGGGGTTCAAGCAGGAGCAGAGCGGCTTCGTGAAGGCCACGCTCACGCGCGGTGCGTTCGACTGGCACGGCGACCTGCAGCTCCGGCGGGCGGCCTTCCGCTATCGTCCCACCGCGGGCACGACCTTCGGCGAGCCGTCGATCGACTGGGTCTTCGTGAACCCGAAGGTGGGCGTCACCTGGCGCGCCTCGTCCAAGGCGACGGTGCACGCCTCGCTCGGCCGCACCGGCCGCGAGCCGGCCCGCAGCGACCTCTTCGCCGGCGCCGACGACCTCGACGATGCCGCCGCGGCCGAGCTCCTGCCGCTCGACCAGGTGCGCCCCGAGTACCTCACCGACCTCGAGGCCGGCGTGCGCGTGAACATGGCGCGCGGGTGGGTGAGCGTGAACGGCTTCGCCATGCGCTTCCGCGACGAGATCGCGCCGATCGGCCAGCTGGCGATCACCGGGAGCCAGCTCCGGCGCAACGTGGAGCGGTCGTCGCGCGTGGGCCTCGAGCTCGAGGCCGCGCGGCGGCTCGGCTACAGCTTCGTCCTCACCGGCAACGCCATGTGGCTCCACGCGCGCATCGCGCGCTACACCGACGAGGCGTCGGGCACCACGTACCGCGACGTGCCGCCGCTCCTCTCGCCGGCGGTGCTGGCCAACGCCCAGCTCACGTGGGAGAACGGGGACGGCAACGTGTGGCTCGCCATGCGGCACGTGGGCCGCTCCTTCCTCGCCAACGACGGCAACGATGCGCTGGTCACGCCGGCCTTCACGCTCCTGGATGTGGGCACGACCTTCCCGGCGTTCGGCATCCCGGTGCGCGTGACGATGCAGAACGCGCTCGACGCGCGCGCGTACGCGAGCGGGTACACGGACGGGACCACGCGCTACTTCTTCCCCGTGGCGGGCCGGACGCTCCTCGCCACGGCGGTCCTCACGTTCTAGTATTCCCGCATGCCCGACCGCCCGACCAGCGTCGCCGAGGAGATCCAGCAGTCGAAGCCGTGGTCGAGCGTCGCCGAGGAGGTGACGGTCTCGGTCGTGCGCACCGCCTCGCTGCTGCGCCGCGCGTTGACCGCGGCGATCGAGGCGTTCCACATCTCCCCCGCGCAGTACAACGTGCTGCGGATCCTGCGCGGGGCGGGGGAGGCGGGGCTGCCGACGCTCACCGTGCGCGACCGGCTGCTGGAGGAGGCGCCGGGCATCACGCGGCTGATCGACAAGCTGGAGCGCGCGAAGCTGGTCCGGCGGGACCGCACGGGGAAGGACCGGCGGACGGTGAAGTGCGTGATCACGCCGGCGGGCCTGGCGCTGCTCGCCCAGGCCGACGTCGCCGTGCGGACGACGCACGAGCGGGTGGCGGCGGCGATCCCGGCGGTCGAGGACCAGCGGCGGCTGGTGGAGCTGCTGGCGCTGATGCGGGGTGGGCTCGGCGCCGCGATCGGCGCCGCGATCGGCGGCGCGGACGGCGGGCGCCCCGCGTAGGATCGCGAAGGCCGCCCGCCGGGGTCCGCCGCGCGAGGGAGGGCGTCGCGCCGGGCGCTACGGCGTCCCCCCCGCCCTGGTCGCGAGCGCCCGCTGCGACCAGTCCTGGTACGAGCCGTCGTACATCCGCGCCTCGTACCCCAGCAGCGTCGCCACGAACCAGGTCGCGCTCGCGCGGTAGCCGACCCAGCAGTAGGTGACCACGAGGTCGCCCGGGCGCACGCGCTCGGCGAACAGCCGTTCCAGCTCCGCGCGCGGCTTGAGCGTCACGCTCCCGTCGCTGAAGAGCTGCTCCCACTGGAGCTGCCGTGCGCCGTCCAGGTGCCCCGCACTCGGCATGCCGCTCCGGTTGCCGGTGCCCACGTACTCGCCATCGGTGCGCGTGTCGATCAACGAGAGCCCGGGGCGGCCCAGCCGCGCCGTGATGAACTCGGCGTCGGCCACCACGGCGCGCCCCTGGCGCGCGGTGAGGCGGCCCGGCACCGGCGCGGCACCCGTCGTCAGCCGCGCGACGGGACGCCGCTCGGCGCGCCACTTCTCGAGCCCGCCGTCGAGGAGCGACAGGCGCGTGTGCCCGATCGCGGCCAGGGTGTAGAGGGCGCGCGTGGCCATCGGCCCTCGTGCGCGTACACGACCACGTGCGACTCGTCGCTCACGCCGAGCCGGGCGAAGCGCGCGCGGATCGAGTCGGCGGGGGGCAGCTCGGAGGAGAGCGTGCCGGCGCGCACGACGAGCTCGCCGTAGGGCATGCCGCGGGTCCCGGGGATGCGGTCGGCGGTCTCGTCGTCGTGCGTGATCTCGAGGAGCACGACGCCGGGGTCGCGGAGATGCGCCGCGAGCCACTCGGTGCTGACGACGAGCGGTGTGGCGGCCTGCGCGCCGGCCGGGGCGCCACCCTGTGCGCCACCCTGTGCGCCGGCGAGTGCCGCGCCGGCGGGTGACGCGCCGAGGAGGCACGCGAGGAGGAGGGGGCGCAGGACGGGGCGCGCGGCGGGACGGGGCATCACGAGGCTCCGGAGCGAGGGTCATATGGAAGTAAGCGGCGGGGCCCCGGACGGACGAGTGGCAGGAATGCCGCCAACCGCTAGGTTTCGGCCATGCCTGCCACGCCGCGCCGCGCGGCATCCCGCCGCCCCGGGCGCGCCGTGCAGCGCCCCGCGCATCGCGCCAAGCATCGCGCCACGCAGCGCGCCGTGCCGCACGCCGCGCAGCACCCCGACGCCGCGCCCCGCCACCGCGTCGCGGTGCTCGCGCTCCCCTCCGTGGTGCCGTTCGACCTCGCCGTCCCGCTGCAGGTCTTCGGATACCCGCGCCCCGACCTCGGCGCGCGCCGCTACGAGACCCGGCTCTGCGGCGCGCGCGCGGGCCGCGTCCGCACCTCGGCCGGCTTCGACATCGTCGTGCCGCACGGGCTCGAGGCGCTGCGCCGCGCGCAGACGATCGTGATCCCCGGCATCGATGACCTCGACCTCCCGATCGCGCGGCCGGTGCTCGCGGCACTCCAGCGCGCGCACGCACGCGGGGCGCGGCTCCTCTCGATCTGCACCGGCTCCTTCGCGCTCGGCGCGGCGGGCCTGCTCGACGGCCGCCGCGCCACCACGCACTGGATGGACGTCCCCGCGATGCGCGCCCGCTTCCCGCGCGTGACCATCGACCCCGACGTGCTCTACGTGGACGAGGGGCAGGTGCTCACCTCGGCGGGGATCGCCTCGGGGATCGACCTCTGCCTGCACGTCGTGCACCGCGACCATGGGGCGAGCCTCGCGAACCACATCGCGCGGCGGCTGGTGGTCCCGCCGCACCGCGACGGCGGCCAGGCGCAGTTCATCCCCGCACCCGTCGCCGAGCCGGCGGGGCGGACGCTCGAGCCCACGCGCCGCTGGGCCACGGAGCGGCTCGCGACGCCGCTCACGGTGGCCGCGATGGCGCGCCACGCCGGGATCCCGCTCCGGTCCTTCGCGCGGCACTTCGCCGCCGAGTGCGGGACCTCGCCGCTCC
>CAZPJF010000272.1:0-5223 GCA_964586095.1 uncultured Gemmatimonas sp.
CACCTTGAGCAGCGTGATGCAGAGCAGGAAGATCGCGCTCGCGACGATGGTGATCACGCCGATGGCGCGATGGAACCGGTTCACCACGCGGAACGTCGCCGAGGTCTCCACCGCGACCTCGGCCGCCGGATAGGCGCGGAACCCGAAGGCGGCCGCGTTGATCGCGGCAGCGACGCCGGCGGCGTCCGCCGCGCCCGGGCCGGCGCCGGCGGGACCCGCACCCGTGCGGCGCGACCGCACGGCGAACCGGCCCACGCGGTCGCCGCCGCCGGCGAGCGATTGCAGGTGGTCGAGATGCAGCCGCACGCGGTACTCGCTGCGCGCCACCTCGCTCGGATCGGCGCTCCGGCGCGTGATCGCGTCGATGCGCGCGGTGTCGCCCGGGGTGCCGGCCGTGGTCGTGAGCACGACGCGGTCGCCGACGCCGAGGCGCGCGGCGGCCGCGAGCCGTTCATCGATCGTGATGCCGCGCGGCACCACCGTGCCGGGCTGCTGCGCGCCGAGTGGCAGCGCCAGCAGCAGCCCGGCGAGCCACCGGCTCAGCCCTTCTTCTCCGTGAAGGCCACGTCGAACTGGATCCGCACCTCGGGGCTGATCCGGTTCACCGGCGGCTGGAACGAGACGCCGAAGTCGTTGCGGTCGATCACCGTCTCCCCCTTCACGCGCCCCACGCCGCGCTCCGCGTCGAAGAACACCAGCCGCGACGGGATCGTGATCCGCTTGGTGCGGCCGCGGATCGTGAGGTCCCCGGTGATGTTCACCCGGTCGTCGGCGAGCTTGTTCACGAACACCGACTTGAAGGTGATGGTCGGGAACGAGTCCGCCGCGAAGAAGTCGTTGCTCTTCAGGTGGTTGTCGCGCTGCGTGATGCGCGTGTTGATGCTCTTCGCGTCGATGGTGATGGTGAACTGCGTCGCGTCGAGCTTGGTGCCGTCGAACGCGATCTCGGCGCTCCACGAGTCGAACGTGCCGTGCGCGTCGACCAGCTGCGACTCGGCGATGAAGTTGATCTGCGAGTGCGCGACGTCGCGCACGTAGGACTTCTGCGCGGACAGCGGGGACGCGACGAGCGCGACCGCCAAGGCGGCGAGCGTGCGGGTGCTGCGGGTCATGAACCGGCTCCTGCGGACTTTGTGGACAGGTGAACTATCTGGGCTCCACCCGGATGAAGACCTGTGCCGCCGCCGAGGTTCCGACCGCATGCTCCGCCCGCCCGATCCGAAGCGTGATCGGACCGTCAAAAGGCGCCCGGGCAACGACTTGCACGGTCGCCCCCGGGCGAACGCCGAGCTCGTCCAGGTAGCGCAGGAAGGCCGGATCCTCGTCCGAGACCCGCACGACCTGCGCGCGCTCGCCTTCATTGAGGTCCGCGATGCTCGCGAGCCGCGTCTCGTCGACCTCACCCGCGACCGTCGGGATCGGGGCGCCGTGCGGGTCGGCGGTCGGGTTGCCGATCGCCTCGGCCATCCGCGCGATCAGTTCGTCGCTCGCCGCGTGCTCGAGCCGTTCGGCCTCGTCGTGCACGTCGTCCCAGCCGAAGCCGAGCCGCTGCACGAGGTACGACTCGATGACGCGATGGCGCCGGATGAGCTGCAGGGCCGCGGCGCGACCGGCTGCCGTGAGCCGCGCGCCGCGATACCGCTCCGCCTTCACGAGGCCGAGGCGCGCGAGGCGCTGGACCATGCCGCTCACGCTCGCGGCCGCGATGCCGAGCCGCGCGGCGATGTCGTTCGTGCCCGCGGCGTCGCCGCGCTGCTCGAGCTCGTAGATCGCCTTCAGGTAGTCTTCCGCCTGTCCGGTGAGCGCGGCCGGAGGCAGGGCGGTCGGCGCGGGAACGGGCGCCGGGGCGGATGAACGCTTGCGCGGCATGGGCGGGAAGATACTTCACCGATTGCCGAGTCGCGCGCGCCGCGGCACTGTTGGAGGACCCTCACCCCTCCTGCGGAGCCACCGATGCGCCATCTGCTGCCCCTCGCCGTCCTCGCCGGCGCCACCCTCCTGCTCGTCGCGGCGACGCCGGCCGCCGGCCGCCAGGACCCGAAGATGAACTTCTTCATCACGAGCGTCGGGCCCGGCGACGGCGCGAACCTCGGCGGCCTCGCCGGGGCGGACCGCTACTGCAACACCCTCGCCGAGGCCGCCGGCGTGCGGGGGAAGCAGTGGGTGGCGTACCTGAGCGCGGTGGCGATGGACGGGACGCCGGCGGTCAACGCGCGCGACCGCATCGGCAGCGGACCCTGGTACAACGCGAAGGGCGTGCTCATCGCGCAGGACCTGGCGCAGCTGCACGCCGAGTCGAGCCTCGCCGGGAAGGAGAACAGCCTGAACGAGAAGGGGGAGAAGGTGAACGGGCGCGGCGACACCCCCAACCAGCACGACATCCTCACCGGCTCGAACCCCGACGGCACGGTCGCGACGGACTCGCTCGACACGACCTGCGGCAACTGGACGCGCAATGACGCGGGCGGCCGTGCCTTCGTGGGCCACCATGACCGCACCGGCGGCGGCGCGCGGCCGACGTCGTGGAACTCCGCGCACCCCTCGCGCGGGTGCGGGCAGGCGAACCTCGTCGCGACGGGCGGGAACGGGCTCTTCTACTGCTTCGCGAAGTAGCGGGAGGCGACTCGCTCCGGCGCGCTGCCCGCGAGGGGCGCGCTGCGGCGAGTCGCGCCGGGGGAGCGGCCGGCGCGCGCAGCACCCGTCAGCTCCAGAGGAAGCCGGGCCGGTCCGTTCCCGTGCGCGCCCGCACGAGGCGCTCGTACACGCGCGCCCCGCGGTCACCATTGGTGAAAACCACGAACCCGGTGCCCCCCACGGGATCGATCGCGCAGTAGTTCTTGTAGCCGGGGTTGTCGCCCCACTGCCAGGCGTGGTCCCGGTCGCCGACGCGCTCGAGGCCCACGCCGAGTCCCCACTGGATGGCGGCGTTGCAGCGCACCTGCGGCTGCATGAGCAGCGCGGCGATCGCCGCCGCACGCCCGCCCGCCGCGCGCGCGGTGGCCACGTGCCGCACGAAGCGCGCGAAGTCGTTGGCGGTGGTGACGAGCGACGCGGCCGCGTTGGGCGCGAGGAAGTTCGGGAGCACCGCGAGGTTGGGCTCGGCCACCCGGAGCGCCTGCTCGGCGTCCTCCACCGTGGCGTCCTCGTGGGTGAGGCCGCGGGCGGCCATCGCGCGCCGCAGCTCGAGGAGGATCGGGCGACCGAACGGCTGCACGGGGTCCCCGCGGCCGCCGTGGCCGGCGGCCAGGTGCGGCTCGAGCGACTCCAGCAGCACCAGGCTCGAGCGCGCCATGCCGAGCGGGTCGAGGACGCGGTCGCGCACGAGGCGGGGAAAGGGGCGCCCCGTGATGCGCTCGGCGACGCGCTGCAGGTGGAAGAAGCCCTCGCCCGAGTACTGCCAGCGCGTGCCCGGTTCGAACGCCGAGGCGAGCCGCTGCTGCGCGTTGAAGCGCCAGTTGGCCCAGCCGCCCGAGTGACTGAGCAGCCGACGCGCGGTGATCGCGCCGGCGTGGGGATCCTCGGGGTTGGGGTGCGGGACGATCTCACGCAACGGCTGGTCGAGGGCGAGGGCGCCGTCCTGCACCAGGTCGAGGAGCGTCCATGCGACGACCATCTTCGTCAGCGAGGCGGCGGCGTAGACGGTGTCGGCGGTAGCGGGCTCGGGGGCCGCGCTCCCTGCGGCCCCGGGGACCGCGCCGGTGGTGGACCGGGCGCGACGCGTTCCGTGCGCCTCGGTCGTGATGCGCTCGCCCTCCACGCGCGCGAACGCGATCGACGGCACGCCGGTCTGCGCGAGAAGTGCGTCGACGTCGAGCGGCACACCCTGCCCCGCGTGTGCCGTCTGCGGGATGGCCGCCGCGGCGGCCGCCGCGGCGAGCCCACCGAGCAGGTCGCGACGCGTGATGGAGCGGTCTTCGGTCATGCACAGCCTCCGGCTGGGGGATCCACGTTGACGGTGAGACAATCGCGGGCGAGTTTCGGTTCGACCGTCTTCCCGGAGACCTCGTGCTCGTCGACCGCCCGCCCCGTCCGCGGCGCCACACCCGCCTCAAGCTCCCACCGATCGTGACGCGCGGCTTGCACGTGCTTGCGGCCGTCGTCATCCCCCTCCTCGCGGCGGTGCCCGTCGCGGGGACGCAGGTCCCGGCCGCGCGCGCGGCCGCGGCGCCGCGGGAACCCGCGGCCTCGCCGGCCCTCCCGCAGGGCAGGCGCGCGCTCACCATGGAGGACCTGCTCGGCTGGAAGGGGATCCGCTTCCCCGCCCTCTCCAATGACGGCCGCTGGATGGCATACGTGCTCGCGCCGAACGAGGGCGACGCCGAGTTCGTGGTGCGCGGCACGGCGGCCGGCGCCGCGGAGACACGTATCCCGGTGGGCGAGCCGCCCGCGGGCTTCGGCGCGCAGGGGGCCATCGCGATCTCGGGGAACAATCGGTGGGCCGCGTACACGGTGTACGCCACGGCGGACGACGCGAAGAAGGCACGGCGCGACCGCCGCACGCCGCCGACCAAGGTGGGCGTGATCGAGCTCGCGACGGGCGCGAAGCGCGAGTTCGACCGGGTGCGCAGCTTCCGCTTCGCCGGCGACCGCTCCGACGTGATCGCGCTGCAGCTGATGCCGCCCGACGCGGCTCCGGGCGCCGGCGGCTCCGGCGGTGCTGCCGGCGGCGCGAGCGGGTCGACCGTGCTGCTCGTCGACCTCGCGGGCGGCCCGCCGGTGACGCTCGTGGGAGTGGGCGAGTGGGCCTTCGATGCGGCGGGACAGTTCCTCGCCTGGACCGTGGAGCAGCGCGACCAGCTGGGCAACGGCGTGCAGCTGCGCGAGCTCGCGACCGGCGTGGTGCGCGCCCTCGATGCGGAGAAGGCGCTCTACCGCCGGCTCACGTGGGCCGACTCCGGCGACGCGCTCGCCGTGCTCCGCTCGGTCGCGGACTCGGCGACCAAGGACACGCTCACCACGGTCCTCGGCTGGGCGCGACTCGCCTCGCGCACGCCGACGCCGGTGACCATCACCGAGCGGAGCGAGGGGATCACCGGCGGCCTGGTCGTGAGCGCCGACCGGGTCCCCAAGTGGAGTGACGGGCAGGGGACGCTTTACTTCGGGCTGCGCGCGCCGCGCACCCCGCTGCCGCCGTCGACGGCCGCCCCGGTGGGCGCCGGCGGCACCGCGCCGGCACCCGGCGCGGGCGCGGGCGGCCAGGTCGCGCCGGCGCGGCAGGACGAG
>CAZPJF010000273.1:0-5214 GCA_964586095.1 uncultured Gemmatimonas sp.
CGGCCCCGCTCCCCGCCCCCCGCCCCTCTGTTCATCGCGCGCTGCCTTCTGCCTTCTGCCTTCTGCCTTCTCTCACGGTAGCCTGAGCGCCACCAACTTCGTCTCGGCGCCGGCCCCGGTCGCGAACACGATGTACTGCTTGCCCTTGTGCAGGAAGGTCATCGGCATGGCCGTGGTGCGGGAGGGGATCTCCACGGCGCCCACCTGCTTGCCGGTCGCCTTGTCGACGGCGTAGAGCATCGGCTTGGCGCCCGGCACGCCGCCGGACCGGCCGGTGCCATAGATCATCAGCGTCTTGGTCGTGATGATCTGCGCCTGCCCGCCGGCGGGGCGCGGCGGGAGCGTGATGCCCGCGAACAGCGGGTCGGTCGAGCGCACCGGCACCCAGCCGCCGTTGGGCTGCCACCACTTCTTGTCGCCGGAGTTCATGTCGTACGCGGTGATCCCGCCGAGCTCCTTGGGCTTCAGGATCGAGACGCCGTGCAGCATGGAGGCATTGCCGCGCCCGGCGAACCCGCCACCGCGCTCCGTCGGGGGCGTGTACCCGGGCGGCGGCTCGAGGGCCCCGATGAGGCCGCAGTTGTCGCGCGGGGAGCTGTAGCGGAACTCGGAGCACGGGTCCTTCTGCAGCGTGATGGTCGAGAGGCCGCTCAGCGCCGCCACGTAGAGCATCCCGGTCTCGGGATCGAAGGCGGCGCCGCCGTCGATGTTCACGCCGCCCGAGGCGCCCGGCGCGTACCACGAGCAGCGCGTGCCGGTCGGGCTCGAGCCGTCGCTCAGCACCGCCGGGATGTAGTACGGGCCCATGCGGCACTTCCGCGCCATCTTGAGCGCCGAGTCCCTGATGGCCGGCGTGTAGTCGATGAGATCCGACTCGAGGAGCCCCTGCTGCGCGTAGGGAGCCGGCTTCGTCGGGATCGGCTGCGTGGGGGAGGCGACTTCGCCCGGCACGTCGCTCGCGAGCACCGGCGTCTCGACGATCGGCCAGAGGGGCGCGCCGGTCGCGCGATCGAACGTGTACAGCCAGCCCTGCTTGGTGCCCTGGGCGATCGCCTTGCGCCGGACGCCGTCCACCGTGATGTCCATCAGGTTGGGCGCCATCGGCGTGTCGTAGTCCCAGATGTCGTGATGCACCATCTGGAAGTGCCACTTCCGCTGGCCGGTGCGGGCGTCGAGCGCGACGAGCGAGTTGCCGTAGAGGTTGTCGCCGGGCCGGTGGCCGCCGTACTCGTCCATGAGTGGCATCCCGACCGGGATGTAGACCATGTTGAGCTCGGGGTCGCCCGAGTAGGTCGCCCACGCGTCGTTCTTCCCCACGCCCTCGGTGCCGATCCTCGAGCCGTTCTTCCAGGTGTCGGCGCCGAACTCGCCCGGCTGCGGCACCAGGTTGAACTTCCAGAGCTGCCGGCCGGTCTTCAGGTCGAAGCCGCGGATGAAGCCCGGGATGTTGCGGACGCGGATCGGGTAGTAGCCGTGGATGCTCGAGTTGCCGACGACGATCACGTCGTTGATGATGATCGGCGGGGAGCTGGCGGCGATCTGGCCATGGACGGGGTCGATGCCGATGGTGCCGTCGGCGCCGACCTTCTTCACCGGGTCCCACGTCTCGCCGGGGCGTGCGCGGCGCGCGGGCGCGGCGTCGGAGATGATCAGGGCGCCGGAATCATCGACCGCGAGCGGCACGAGCGGATACCCGAGCCCGGCCATGAGGTCGACGACGCCGTTCTTGCCGAACTTGGGGTCCGGCAGGCCGGTCTTGGCGTCGAGCGAGACCATGTGGTAGCCCGGCGTCACGACGATGAGCCGCTCCTCCCTGCCGTCGGTCCAGTAGGCGGGCCCGCGGCCCGCGAACTGGCGCGGCGCCTTCTGCCAGCGGATCCCCTCCTCGAGGCGGTACATCCAGAGCGTCTCGCCGGTCTCGGGGTCGATCGCCATCGCCGAGCGGCGCGTGGTGGCGACGGTGAACAGGCGGCCGTTGGCGTAGAGCGGCGTGGTCCGGTAGTACTCGTCGGGACCGAAGGTGCCGGCGTTCCACTGCCACGCGACCTGCAGCGAGTCGAAGTTCCGGGCGTTCACCTGGTCGAGCGGCGAGTAGCGGGTGCTCCACGCGTCGGCGCCCCAGTAGCGCCACTCGCCGAACGCGTTGCCGCGCACGATGCCCTGCATCGTCGGCGCGGTGCCGCCGGGGGCGCTGGTCGGCCGCGCGGGTTGGGCCGCGAGGCCACCCGCGCCGGCGAGGAGGGCCGCGGCGCAGCCCGCGGCGAGGGCCGCGGCACGGGCGGCGCGAGGGGACCGGGACACGATCATCGACGGGGACCGGTGGAGGTGGGGGTGGTGCGGATGGAATCGAAGCGGATGCGCTGCAGTGCGGCCGAGTCGGCCGGGAGGGGTGCCGCGCCCGCCGGCATGCCGTTCACGCGGAGCAGGTAGGCGATCGCGAGGGCGTACTCCTCGTCGGCGAGCGTGCCGGGGTCGTTCTTGGGCATCTCGTTGCGGGTGTACACGAAGAGCTGCGACAGGTCGCGGCCCATCCACTTGTTCTTGAACGGCGGCCCTTGGTGCGGGCCGTGGCAGCTCTGGCAGGCGGTGGCCCAGAGGGTGCGCCCCTCGTTGGCCTGCGCCGCGGTGTAGACGCCGTCGGCGGTCGAGCGCGGGCCGGCCTGCGAGGCGGCGGCGAGCGCGGCGGCGAGCGGAAGGAGCAGGAGGGTGCGGAGTCGGGGCATCGAGCGGGTTCGGGGCGTGCGGTGCGCGGGCACCGGCGGCCGTGGTGTCAGGGACGGTCGAAGGTGCGGAGAATCTGCCGAAAGCCGAGGGCGACGGCCAGCGCGAGCGCCGCGAGCAGCGCGGCGCGCATCGCCCCGAGCGCGAAGGTCGCGTCGAGCGCCGGCCACGCGAACGCGTCGCGGAACGCGCCGAGCTCGGCGCCGCGCGCGGTCATCCAGTGCCACGCGGTGTGCGCCACCACCGCCGAGCCGACGATCGTCACGAGCCGCCCGCGTTCGGCGCCCACGTGGCGATGGACGAGGCGCAGCGCGGGAAGGGCGAGGGCGAGCACCGCGAGCTGGCCGAGCTCGACGCCGAGGTTGAAGGAGGCCAGCGCGGCGAGCAGGTGCGCCCCGGCGAACTGCAGCTGCTCGCGGAGCGCGAACGAGAAGCCGAACCCGTGCACGAGCCCGAAGCCGAAGGCGAGCACCCAGCGCCCCTCGAGCCGCTCGGCCGGGAGCAGGATGTTCTCGAGCGTGAGCCACACGATGGACGCGGCGATGAGCGTCTCGACGAGCGGGGGGAACCACCCCGCCGTCGGCGCGACGCCGAGCGCCGCGGCGCCGAGCGTGAGCGAGTGCGCGAGCGTGAAGGCGGTGACGATCTCGACGAGCGCGCGCCAGCGGCGCACCGGCAGCACGAGGCAGAACACGAAGAGCAGGTGGTCGATCCCGCCCAGGATGTGGCGGAACCCCTCGCCCACGAAGCGCACGAGCGCGTCGGTCCAGCGCGGTTCGAGCGCGACGCGGCCGGGGTCGCCCTCGTAGATGAGCAGGCGGTCGCGGCCGTCGGCGCCGATCACGTGCAGCACGCTCGTGGTGCGGAGGCCGAGGTGCGCGAGTTCGGGGTGCAGCACGAGGCGCGCCCCGGGCGCGGGGAGCGCGTACTCGAGCCACACGTCGAAGTGGGCGACCTGCCAGCGGAGCCCGGGGACGGTGTCGAGGGGTGCGGCGGCGAAGTGCGCGCGTGCCGCGGTGAGCGACTCGAACGCCCGGTCCGCCGGCGGCGCGATCCGGGCGGCGCGCAGCGTCGGCGCCCCGAGCGCGCGCCCGTCGGCCTCGAGCGCGAGGTAGTCGGCGATCCAGACCTTGGCCGCGTCCGGGAGGAGCGCGCGCACCCGCACCAGGTCGAGCGACCCGTCGGGCAGGAGCGGGAAGTCGAGGTCGCGCATCGCCTCGAGGGGGACGCGCAGCAGCAGCTCCGCGCGCGCGCCCTCGGTGCGGACGAAGCCCACCACCGCGACCCGTGGCGGGATCTCGTGGGCCGCGAGCGGGCGGGCGAGGGCCTCGAGGCCGAGGAGCGCGAGCGTGAGCGCGGCGGCGGCGCCGGCGCGTGCGCCGGCCGCCCAACGCTCGGCGGGAGGAAAGCGTCTCTGGTGCATCACGCCGGGGAGATATAGCATTGGCCCGGACCAGGCAGCAGGTCCGTCACGCGATCCGGGGGCGAGGGATGGCACGCAAGGGTACGCTGGTCACGGTCGGGGTGTTGGGCGCGGCGATCCTCTCGCTCGCGTGGGGGCAGCGCGAACTGGCGGCGTCGCTCGAGCGGCAGGCGGTGCAGGCGCCGGTGTTCGAGGTCGATCCGTTCTGGCCCAAGCCGCTCCCCAACGGCTGGCTGCTCGGCATGGTGATCGGCGTCGGCGTCGACGAGCGCGACCATGTGTTCATCGTGCATCGCGGGCAGGCGACGCTCAACGCGCGCACCGAGGCGGGCTACCCGCTGGTGGGGCCGTGCTGCAGCGCCGCGCCGCCGGTGCTCGAGTTCGATCCCGAGGGGAATCTCGTGAACTCGTGGGGCGGTCCGGTCGCGGGCGCGCCGTACGTGTGGCCGGGGAGCAACCACGGGATCTCGATCGACCACCTCGGCAACGTGTGGATCGGCGGCAACGGTGCGCGCGACTCGGTGAACGCCGCCGACTCGCACATCCTCAAGTTCACGCGCGACGGCAAGTTCCTGCAGCAGATCGGCGTCCCCGGCCGGCCCACCAACTCGCACTCCATGGACTCCTTCGGCCGGGTGGCGAAGGTGAGCTTCGACCGGGCGGCCAACGAGGCGTACGTGGCGGACGGGTACGGCAACAAGCGCGTCGCCGTGCTCGACATGACCACGGGCGCCATCAAGCGCTACTGGGGCGCGTACGGGAACGCGCCGTCGGACTCGAACTACGGCCCCTACGACCCGGCCAAGCCGCTCATCCCGCAGTTCCGGACGCCGGTGCACTGCGCCGAGCCGTCCGTGGACGGGCAGGTGTACGTCTGCGACCGCGTGAACAACCGGATCCAGGTCTTCACGCGCGACGGCAAGTTCGTGAAGGAGAAGCAGGTCGCGCCGCAGACGCGCGGCGACGGCGCGGTGTGGGACATCGCGTTCTCGCGCGATGCGCAGCAGAAGTACCTCTACCTCGCGGACGGCAAGAACGAGCGGGTGTACGTGATGGACCGGCAGTCGCTG
>CAZPJF010000274.1:0-5213 GCA_964586095.1 uncultured Gemmatimonas sp.
GCATCGCCTTGCGGCGATCGCCGAAGCCCGGCGCCTTGACGGCGCCGATCTGCAGGGTACCGCGCAGCTTGTTGACCACCAGCGTCGCCAACGCCTCGCCTTCGACGTCCTCGGCGATGATGAGGAGCGGCTTGCCCTGGCGGGCGACCTGCTCGAGGATCGGCAGGAGGTCCTTCATCGACGAGATCTTCTTCTCGTAGAGGAGGATCTTGACGTTCTCGAGGGTCGTCTCCATGCGCTCGGCATCGGTGACGAAGTAGGGCGAGAGGTAACCGCGGTCGAACTGCATGCCCTCGACGACTTCGAGGTTGGTCTCGAGGCCCTTGGCCTCCTCGACCGTGATCACGCCGTCCTTGCCGACCTTCTCCATCGCCTCGGCGATGAGGTTGCCGATCTCGAGGTCGTTGTTGGCGGAGATGGTGCCGACCTGCGCGATCTCCTTCTTCCCCGACGTCGGGACGGAGAGCTTCTTGAGCTCCTCGACGACCGCCGTCACGGCCTTGTCGATGCCGCGCTTGATCGCCATCGGGTTCGCGCCGGCCGTCACGTTCTTGAGGCCCTCGCGGAAGATCGCCTGCGCGAGCACCGTCGCGGTGGTCGTGCCGTCACCGGCCAGGTCGGAGGTCTTCGTCGCGACCTCCTTCACCATCTGCGCGCCCATGTTCTCGATCGGGTCGGCGAGCTCGATCTCCTTGGCCACCGAGACGCCGTCCTTGGTGACGGTCGGGGCGCCGAACTTCTTGTCGATCACGACGTTCCGGCCCTTCGGACCGAGCGTGACCTTCACCGCCTCGGCGAGCTGGTCGACGCCGCGCTTGAGCGCCGCGCGCGCGTCCACGTTGAAATGCAGTTCCTTCGCAGCCATGGTATGAACCTCTTGAATGAGATGTGGAAGGAGGAAGGCTCGACGGATGCGGGGCAGGATCGGACGGCCGGCGGCCCCGATCCTTCGTCCGGCGGCCTTCAGCTCGTGATCAGTTGATGACGGCGAGGATGTCCGACTCGCGGAGGATCAGGAACTGCTCCCCGTCGACCGTCACCTCGGTGCCCGAGTACTTGCCGTAGAGCACCTTGTCGCCCGCCTTCACTTCCATCGGGACGCGCTTGCCATCCTCGGTGCGGCCCGGCCCGACCGCGATCACCTCACCCTGCTGCGGCTTCTCCTTCGCCGTGTCCGGGATGTAGAGCCCACCACGCATCGTCTCCGCCTCTTCCATCGCCTTCACGACCACGCGGTCGGCGAGCGGCGCGACCTTGCTGGCGGCTGCAGTCTTCGCTGCCATGGGTATCCGTCCTCCTGCTGGGGTAGATGATGGATGATCTCGACTGGCACTCACACCGGTCGAGTGCTAACAACACCCTAAGATATAGCAAAGCCCGGGCCAGTCAACGCCCACCGCAGCCAAACCGCAGAACGCATAACTCTTTGCATATGAATACTTTGCATCACACGACCTCTGCCGATTTGACGCGGCGGGCGCGGTCGGCTTGGCGGTGATGCACCGCCAGACTGGCCGGTCCGGTCCGCCGCTGCGCGGACTGCCGCCGGTGATCGGCCACCGGCTCCGCACGCTCGTGCTCGGGTCGTTCCCGGGGACCACCTCGCTGGAACGAGGCGCGTACTATGCGCACCCGCGCAACCGATTCTGGCCATCCCTCGCGCCGGTGATCGGCCTTCCCGCCGACGCGGCGTACGCCGATCGTCTCGCCGCCCTCGTGGCCGCCGGACTCGGCCTGTGGGACGTCCTCATCGGCTGCGACCGCCGCGGTTCGCTCGACCAGGCCATCGTCCCGGGCAGCGAAGTCCCCGCCGACCTCGGCGCGATCGCCGCCGCGCATCCGGAGCTCGACCGCATCGTGCTCAACGGCCAGTCGGTCGCGCGCCTCTTCGACCGTCATCAGTTGCCCCGCGCGCTCTGGAGCGAGTGCGGCCTCCGGATCGTGGTCGCCCCCTCCACGAGCCCGGCCAACGCCGCGCGCTCCGCGCGAGAGGTCGCCGGCGCGTGGAGGCGCCTGCTCCTCCCGTAGCGCATCACCCGCCCGCGCTGCATCTTCGCGCCGGCGCGCACCACGGGTGCAGACCGAACCTGGGCCGGTGCGAGGGCCGTCCCTCGTCCCGCGCCCCTCCGCACGCCCGCCGTCCAAGCCGCCCAGTGAGTCGTCCCTTCTCCACCCCGCTCGACACGATCCTCCGCGCGACCGTGGCGCCCCGCGACGGCTCCCGTGCGGCCGCGCGGGAGCGCGCCCTGCCGCTGCTCGCGTCGCTCCCCGCGGAGGCCGGCGCGAGCATCCACCTCGCCGCTGCCCTCGGCGATGCGCCGGCCGTGGCGCGCCTGCTCGCGGAGGACCCCGCCCGCGCGACCGCGCGTGGCGGGCCCTTCCAGTGGGACCCGCTCACCCACCTCTGCTTCTCGACGTTCGTCGAGGCGCCGGACCGGCCCGCGCGCGACTTCGCCGCCGCCGCCCGCGTGCTGCTCGAGGCCGGCGCGGACGCCAACACCGGGTTCGACGACCCCAAGGCCGACCCCGGCCTGAGCTGGCGCGGCGTCCTCTACGCCGCGGCGGCACTGGCGCGCGACCTCCCGCTCACCGAGGTCCTCCTCGCGCATGGGGCCGACCCCAACGAGGAGGAGGTCGCGTACCACACGCCGGAGGGCTACGACACGCGCACCCTCGAGGCGCTGGTGGGGAGCGGCCGCTGCAGCCCCGACACGCTGGCGACCATGCTCCTCCGCAAGTGCGACTGGCACGACCTCCGCGGGATCCGGTGGCTGCTCGGGCGTGGCGCGGACGCCTCGCGCGACACCCGGTGGAACCGGAGCATGCTCCACCACGCGCTGAGCCGCGACAACGACCTCGAGATCATCCAGCTGCTGCTGGACCACGGCGCCGACGCCGAGCGGCTCTCGGACGGGATGACGGCCGTGGCCTTCGCCGCGCGCCTCGGACGGGGCGATGTGCTCGACGCGATGGCGCGGCGCGGGATCGCGCTGCGGCTCTCGGGCGGCGATGCGCTCCTCGCCGCCGCGGCGCGTGGCCATCTCCCCGCGGTGCGCACCATCGCCGAGACGCATCCGACGGCGCTCGAGGAGGTCCATGCCGCTGCCGGCTGGATCCTCACGCGCTTCGCCGGCAACGGGAACACGGCCGGGCTGCGGGCGCTCCTGGAGCTCGGCCTGCCGGTCGACGCGCGCGACGAGCGCGGCTTCGGGTACTACGGCGTCGCGCCGATGAGCACGGCACTGCACGTCGCGGCCTGGCGCGGGCGTCCGGCCGCGGTGCGCGCGCTGGTCGCCGGTGGCGCCGACGTCCGGGCGCGCGACGGGGAGGACCGCACGCCGCTCCAGCTCGCGGTGAAGGCTTGCGTCGACTCGCACTGGACCGACCGGCGCACGCCCGAATCGGTGGAGGCGCTGCTGCGCGCGGGCGCGACGCCGGACGGCATCGTGCTGCCCACGGGCTACGACGCGATCGATCGGCTGCTCGCGTCCCCCCGGGAGGGGCGGCCGGCGTAGGCCGGCGTGGGCCTTCGACCGCCTAGCGCCGGGCGAGGAGCTCGTACGCCATGCGCAGGCCGTGCAGGGTGAGATCCGGCTCCACGAGTTCGATCGCGCTCGACCACGGACGGATCGCGCTGGCGAGCCCCCCGGTGGCGATCACCTTGGGCACCTGCGGCCGCGGCCACTCGGCCTTGATGCGGCGGACGATGCCGTCGAGGGACTCGACGGCGCCGAACACGACGCCCGCGCGGATGCACTCCTCGGTGCGTGTGCCGATCACCCGCTGCGGCGCGACCAGCTCGGTGGCGGGCAACTTGGACGTGCGCCGGAACAGCGTCTCCGCGGAGGTGCGCACCCCGGGCTGGATCACGCCGCCGAGGAACACGCCGTCGGCCGTGATGCAGTCGTACGTGGTCGCGGTCCCGAGGTCGACTACGATGCAGTCGGCCCGGTAGAGGCGGCTCGCCGCCAGCGTGTTGATGATGCGGTCCGCCCCGACGGTGCGCGGCTCGTCGACCGCGAGCGTGATCCCGAGCGGGGACGTCGCGTCGACGACGACCGGGACGCTCCCCGTGAGCTTGGCCGCGGCCTCGGTGAGCGCCCCGGTGACGCTGGGCACCACCGAGCCGATCGCCGCGGCGGTGACCCGCTCCACCGGGATGCCGTTCGCCACCAGCAGGCCCCGCAGCAGCAGCATGACCTCATCCGGCGTCCGTGCGGCGTCGGTCGTCACGCGCCAGTGGTCGGTGACGACCTCGCCCTCGCAGAGCCCGAGGGTGGTCTCGGTGTTGCCGACGTCGACGACGAGGAGCATGGCGGGCCTCAGGTGGGAGCGAGGACGAGGGATCCGGCGCGGAAGTTGGCGACGCCGCTGGCGGTCTCGACGAGCAGCTCGCCCGTGGCCGAGATGCCGCGCACGGTGCCATCGGCGGGGAGCGACACGCGGTGTCCCGCCGCGAGGTCGCGCGCGGCGAACTCGGCGAGCTCGGCCTCGGTGAGCGGCCCCCGCGCGAACGCGGCGGCTCGCACCGCGGGCACCACCTCGGCCAGGAGCTCGAGCGGAGGCGCCGCCTCGAGTCCGGCGGCCTCGCGCACCTCGGCGGGGGGCACCAGGTTGATGCCGAGCCCGATGGCGACCCAGTCCGGAGCCGCACCGCGCCACCGCGCCTCGATCAGCACCCCCGCGAGCTTCCGCCGGCCCACGAAGACGTCATTCGGCCACTTGAGGCGCACCGGTCCGCCCGCCCAGCGCTCGAGCACCGGCGCGAGGTGGAGGCCCACGCGCAGCGACAGGACATCGAGCCCGTCGGCGCCGCGCGGGCGTTCGACCAGCGTGAGCCAGAGGCCCGCGCCGGGCCGCGAACTCCAGCTGCGGCCGGCGCGGCCGCGGCCCGCGCGCTGCGCTTCCGCGATCACGAGGGTGCCGGCCGGTGCGCCGTCGGCCGCGAGCGCGTGCGCGACGTCCATCGTGCTCGTGACCTCCGCCCGGGCCTCCACGCGCGGGAGTCCGAGCAGGGCCGCGAGCCGCGGCGCCTCATGGCCGAGCCAGCTCACCAGCCCCCCCGTGTCGCGATGAGGCCGAGGATCACGGCCCCGAGCATGAAGCGATACACGGCGAAGATGCCGTACCCCCGTCGCGAGACGTAGCGGAGGAGCACGGCGATGGCGAGCCAGCTCGAGAGGGCGGCGGTGCCGACGCCCACCAGCAGCGGC
>CAZPJF010000275.1:0-5213 GCA_964586095.1 uncultured Gemmatimonas sp.
CTCGCCTGGCTCGAGGCGCAGGACGCGCGCGTGGCGGCGCGCCGGGCCGCGGCATGAGCGCGCCTCCGGGCGCGCCGACGGCCGACCGCGGCGGCGCGCGCCGCGTCGAGCTCGTCGCCGGCGCCGGGCAGCGCGTGGGGCAGGCGATCGCCGTCGCGCTCGGCGCCGCGGGGTGGCGGCTCGCGGTCCACTACCACGGGTCGGCGGAGGGCGCACAGACGACCGCCGCGCGCGTTGCGGCGGGCGGCGGCGAGGCGCGGCTCTTCCGGGCCGACCTGCGCGCCCCGGACGCCGCGGCGCGGCTGGTGCACGAGGCGCGCGCGGCCTTCGGACGGCTCGACCTCCTCGTCAACTCGGCGGCCGGCATGGAACGGACGCCGCTCGGGGCCACCACCGCCGAGGCGTTCGACGCGATCATCGCCCTCAACCTGCGCGCACCGTTCCTCCTCGCGCAGGCGGCCGCCGACGTGCTCGAGGAGGGCGGGGCGATCGTGAACATCGGCGACCACATGGCCCACGAGCCGTGGCCCGACTACGCCGTGCACGGGGTGGCGAAGGCCGGCGTGCACGCGCTCACGCGGCACCTCGCGGCGGCGCTCGCCCCGCGCGTCCGCGTGAACGCGATCGCCCCGGGCTTCGTACTGGCGCCCACCGGGATGCCGGCCGACGCCGCCACGCGCTTCGCCGCCGAGACGCCGCTGCGGCGCCTCGGCACGCCCGACGACATCGCGCAGGCGGTGCGGTACCTCGCGGACGCGGCGTACGTGACGGGCGAGGTCCTGCACGTGGATGGCGGGCGCGGTGTCCGCCGCTGAGGGCGCGGCGCGCGGCGCGCAGGCGTACGGCGACATCGTGGTGGTCGGCGGCGGCTGCTACGGCTCGTACTACGTCCGCCAGCTGCGGCGCGCCCGCGCGGCGGGCGCCCTCGACTGGCAGCGCCTGCTCGTGGTGGACCGCGACACCGACTGCGCGGTCGCGCGGGACGGCGGTGCGGACCTGACGGTGGTGGGCCGCGACTGGGCGCTCTTCTTCCACCAGTACCTGGGCGAGGCGGCCGGGCGCGGTGCGTCGGCCGACGCGCCGGACGCCATCGTCCCGTCGCCGCTCATGCCGCACCTGATGTCGCACTGGCTCGTGTCGCGCGCGCGCGCGCGCTGGCCGGGGCGGGGGATCCGCATCGCGCCGCTCGAGGGCGCCCTCGACGTGCCCTGGCAGCGCCCCGGCGCCGACGGCACGCACTACGTGAGCTTCGCGACCTGGGAGTGTCCCATCAACTGCGTGGAACCGCGCACCTGCCCGCACACGCGCGGCCCGCGCGCCTGGAGCCTGCCTCCCACGGTGCAGGCCTTCGTGGAGACGGCGCGCCTGCGCGGCCGGCGCATCGACGGCCCCGCGGTGTTCCACTGCGCCCACCGCGCCTACGGCGTGGGGATGTTCGACGTGCGCGACGTGGTGGCGGCGGACGCGCTCGTGGCGCGCGTCGCCGAGGGCCGCGCGGCCGAGGTCCTCGTCGGGACCGTCTCGCATTGCCATGGCGCGCTCGCGGTGCTGGAACTCGCCTCCCCCTGACGCGATTCCTCGGGCGGGGAGGCGTGGCTCGCGTCCCGCACGGTCCCTAGATTCCCCGGCTTCATTCGAACGCACGGAGTCGCACGTTGGCAACGCACGAGTACGAGGTGGTCATCATCGGGGCCGGCCCGGCGGGGATGTGCGCCGGCCTCTACGCGGGGCGCTCGATGCTCAAGGCCGCGGTCCTCGAGCGCGGGTTCCCCGGCGGGGAGCTCCTCAACACCGAGGTGATCGAGGACTACATCGGCTTCGAGCACGTGCTCGGGCACGAGCTCGCCGCGAAGTTCCAGGCGCACGCCGAGAAGTTCGGGGCCGAGATCCGCACGTCGACGCCGGTGGAGTGGGTCGAGCGCCGCGGCGACGGGACGTTCGAGACGCGGGTGGAGAACGGCGACAGCTACCTCTCGCCGACGGTCATCGTCACGGCCGGCGGGACGCCGGTGAAGCTCGAGGTGCCCGGCGAGATCGAGTACGCCGGCAAGGGCGTCAGCTACTGCGCGATCTGCGACGGCGCGTTCTACCGCGGCCACACCATCATGGTGGTCGGCGGCGGCGACGCGGCGCTCGAGGAGGCCGACTTCCTCACGCGCTACGCCGAGAAGGTCTACCTGGTGCACCGGCGCGCGGAGTTCCGCGCCTCGCGCATCGTGCAGCAGCGCGCGTTCGCCAATCCCAAGATCGAGGTCATCACGGACACCGTGGTCGACGAGATCGTGGGGGCGGACGGGCTGATGACCCACGCGCGCATCCGCAACGTGCGCACCGGCGTCGCCTCCGACCTCGTCGCCACGGGGATCTTCATCTTCGTCGGGTTCAAGCCGAACACCGGGATCCTGCGGGGGCACGTCGAGCACGACGCGTCGGGCTACCTCATCACCGACCTCAACATGCAGACCTCGGTGCCGGGGCTCTTCGCCGCGGGCGACGTGCGGGCGCAGCTGACGCGACAGGTCACCACCGCCGTCGGCGACGCCACGACGGCGGCGATCGCGGTCGAGAAGTACCTCACCGCGCGCCGCAACGGGCAACCGGCGCCGCGGCCGCAGCCGGTGCTGGTCCCCGCGGCCGGATGAACGTCCGCGCGCTCGTCGTCGGGGCGTTCGAGGAGAACTGCTGGCTCCTGCACGACCCCGCCCGCGCCGAGGTCGTCCTCATCGACCCGGGGGACGAGTCCGCACGGCTCTGCACCGCGATCGAGCGGCTCGGCGCGCGCCTCGTCGCGATCTGGCTCACGCACGCGCACCTCGACCACATCGGCGGCATCGAGGGCGTGCGCCGGACCTGGCCGGGCGTGCCCGTGCACCTGCACCCGGCGGACCGGCCGGTCTACGAGCACGGCGCGCGGGCGGCGCGCGCCTACGGCCTGCCCTTCGAGCAGCCGGGGCCGCCCGATCACGACCTCGTGGACGGACAGGTCCTCGAGTTCGCGGGCGAGCGGTTCACCGTGCATCACCTGCCCGGCCATTCGCCGGGGCACGTCGCGTTCGTCTCCGCGGCCCACTGCTTCAGCGGCGACCTCCTCTTCGCCGGCTCCATCGGGCGCAGCGACCTGCCGCTGTGCGACCCGTCGGCGCTGGCGGCATCGCTCGAGGCCATGGCTGCCTTCCCGCCGGACCTCGTCGTGCACCCGGGCCACGGCCCCGAGACCACGATCGGCCGCGAGGTCGCCACGAACCCGTTCCTCACCGGGACCGCGCGCCCGATCCGCCGTCCGTCCTGAACCGGGGCGCCGCGCCCCGTGCGCCGCCCCGCCCGCGCGCGTGGCACGCGGCCCCGCTCGGCGGGTACTATTCACGCTGTCCCCTCCTTCACGACCCTCCCGCGCCCGCCATGCGACTTCGCGTCCTCGCCCTAGTCCTCCTCGTCCCGCTCGCCGCTGCGTGTCTCGATCCGATCGAGGCGCCGAACGGGCGGTTCGGCTCGGTCACGCTGAACACCTACGACGGCGGACCCGGCGTCTATGTCATGCGCCCGGAGGCCGGCTTCTATGGCCAGACGGACCTGCGCTACGACGCCTACGAGGGCGACACCTGCCTCCTCGCGAGCTACTCGGACTCGATCCTCGGCGTGCTCCCGCGGACCCTCGATGCCGGAGAGTTCCTCGTCTCGTCCATCGGGGGCCGCACGGACACGATGACCTACGTTCCGACCGCCTCGAACTTCACGCTCTACCGCTCGACCGCGACGGGTGGCTTCGCCTTCACGCCGGGCGACACCTTCTCGATCGTGATCCCGGGGACGCCGTCGGGGTTCCCCGCGTCGGCGGGCCGCGTGCGGACGGCCGAGCCGTTCACGCATTCCGCGATCGGCGTGCCGGTGGACAACGACCCGATCCAGGTCACGTGGACGCCGGCTCCGGCGCCGGGGTCCTACATGACCTTCTCCCTCCGGTACGCGAACTCCTTCTCGACCGGGAACCTCAACGAGCAGGTCTACTGCTCGTTCGTCGACGACGGGGCCGGGACCATCCCGGCGAACCGCCTGGCCGGCTGGGTCAATTCGATCAACAATGCGCGCTCCGTGCAGGCGCGGCGGATCCGCGCGACCATCCTCCAGGTCGACGGGCGAACGCAGCTCGGCATCATCTCCTACTTCGGGCAGCCGCTGCTCGGGTCGGTCACCGTCGAGTGAGTGCGCCCGCGACGCGGGTCGAGCAGGACCCGCTCGGCCCGGTCGAGGTCCCGGCGGACGCGTGGTACGGGGCCCAGACCGCGCGGGCCATCGCGAACTTCCCGATCAGCGGGCTCCGGCCCCGCCCCAGCCTCGTGGACGCCGTCGTGCGCATCAAGCGCGCGGCGGCGTCGGTGCATGAGGGGACGGGCCGGCTCCCCCCCGCGACGGCGCGCGCGATCGTCGCGGCGGCCGATGCGGTGCTCGGCGGCGCGCACCGGGACCAGTTCGTGGTCGATGTCTACCAGGCTGGCGCGGGCACCTCGCTGAACATGAACGTCAACGAGGTCCTCGCGAACCTCGCGAACGTGCAGCTCGGCGGCGCGCGCGGCCGCTACGAGCCGGTGCATCCCAACGACCACGTCAACATGGCGCAGTCGACCAACGACGTGATCCCGACCGCGATCCGGCTCGCGGCGCTCGAGGCGCTCGGCCCGGCCGTCCGGGCCGTCGAGGGGCTCGCCGACTCGCTCCGCGAGCGTGCGGAGGCGTTCGACGGATTCGTGAAGGCGGGTCGCACGCACCTGCAGGACGCGATGCCCATCCGCCTCGGCCAGGAGGTGGGCGGCTGGGCCGGCTCCCTCGAGCGGGGCCTGCGCCGCGTGCGCGAGGCCGCGGACTACCTGCTCGACCTGGGCATCGGGGGCACCGCCGTTGGCACGGGGGTGAACGCGGAAGCCGTCTACCCCGAGCGGATGGTCGCGGCGCTCCGCGAGCTCACGGGCCAGCCCCTCCGCGCCGGCGCGGACCGGGTGCAGCTCATGCAGTCGATGGGCGACGCCGCGGGACTCAGCGCCGCGTGGCGCACCCTCGCGCTCGACCTGGGGAAGGTGGCGAGCGACCTGCGCCTCCTCGCGAGCGGCCCGCGCACCGGGCTCGACGAACTCCGGCTGCCGGCGGTGCAGCCCGGCTCGAGCATCATGCCGGGGAAGGTGAACCCGAGCATCCCCGAGATGGTCAACCAGGTCGTCTTC
>CAZPJF010000276.1:0-5188 GCA_964586095.1 uncultured Gemmatimonas sp.
ACAAGATCGCGATCGCCAACGTGCCGTTCGCGATCGCGCACGAGAAGCCGACGCGCCGCGACGCGCTGGCCTACTACCGCAAGGTGGTGGAGCACCTCGGCATCGACGTGCACCAGTACGAGCCGGTGGTGCAGGTGTGGCGCCGCAAGGGCGACTTCGTGCTGCACTCGCGGCCGCGCGGCGGCGACGTGGTGGAGACGCGGGCGCGGGCGGTGGTGGTGGCCACGGGCTACTTCGGCACGCCCAACCCGCTCAACGTGCCGGGCGAGGACCTGCCGCACGTGACGAACCTGTACCGCGAGGGGCACGAGGCCTTCCAGCGCGACGCGATCGTCGTGGGCGGCGGCAACTCGGCGGCCGAGGCGGCGCTCGACCTGTGGCGGCACGGCGCGCACGTGACGCTGGTGCACTTCGGGCCGACGTTCGACAAGAACATCAAGCCGTGGGTGCTGCCCGACATCCAGAACCGGATGAAGGACGGCTCGATCGGCGTGCGGTGGAACACGCGCGTGACGGCGATCGAGGCGGGGCGGGTGCACCTCGAGGGCGTGGAGGGGCCGGGCATCCTGCCGGCGCAGCACGTCTACCTGATGACCGGCTACACGCCGAGCTCGGAGCTGCTGGGCTCGCTCGGCGTCGAGGTGGACACCGCGACGGGCGTGCCGTCCCACGACCCGAGGAGCATGGAGACGAACGTGCCCGGGGTGTTCATCGCCGGGGTGCTCTCGAGCGGGTACGACGCCAACAAGGTGTTCATCGAGAACGGGCGCGGGCACGGGGTGCTGATCGCGCGGGCGCTGGCGGCGGAGTAGGGCCTCCACGGGGCCCGCGGGCCCGCCCGGAGACCGGGAAAAGCGCGCGGCCGGGCGTTAGATTCCGGGACCTCCAGCCCACTCCGGTTCCATGCGCCCCGACGTCCTCGACACCCTCGTCAGCCTCGCCAAGCGCCGCGGCTTCATCTTCCAGTCGTCGGAGATCTACGGCGGCACCGGCTCCGTGTGGGATTACGGTCCGCTCGGCGTCGAGCTCAAGAACAACGTCAAGGCGCGCTGGTGGAACGCGATGGTGCGCGAGCGCGACGACGTGGAGGGACTCGACGCCGCGATCCTCATGCACCCGCGGGTCTGGGAGGCGTCGGGGCACGTGAGCGGCTTCTCCGACCCGCTCGTCGACTGCAAGGCGTGCAAGGCGCGCTTCCGCGCCGACAAGCTCGCCGACGCCCAGTGCCCCCGGAAGCCGAGCCGGAAGCCCGGCGAGCACGCCGACTGCCAGCTCACCGAGCCGCGGCAGTTCAACCTGATGTTCAAGACGTTCATGGGCCCCGTCGAGGACTCGGCGGCCGTGGTCTACCTGCGCCCCGAGACGGCGCAGGGGATCTTCGTGAACTTCCTGAACGTGCAGCAGGCCACGCGCCAGAAGGTGCCGTTCGGGATCGCGCAGGTCGGCAAGGCGTTCCGCAACGAGATCACGCCGGGGAACTTCACGTTCCGCACGCGCGAGTTCGAGCAGATGGAGATGCAGTTCTTCGTCGAGCCCGGCACCGACATGGAGCACTTCGAGCGCTGGAAGCAGGCGCGGCTCGACTGGCACCTCGGCCTCGGCCTCGACCGCGATCGCCTCGAGTTCCACCAGCACACCGACAAGGAGCTCGCGCACTACGCCCGCGCGGCGTTCGACATCAACTTCGACTTCGGCGGCACGCTCGGCTTCCAGGAGATCGAGGGGGTGCACAACCGCTCCGACTTCGACCTCTCGCAGCACCAGCAGTTCTCGTCCAAGAAGCTCGAGTACGTGGACCAGGCCAACAACAAGCGCTACCTCCCGTACGTGATCGAGACGTCGGTCGGCGCGGACCGCGTCACGCTCGCGATCATGGTGAACGCGCTGCGGGAGGAGGCGGTGCCGGGCGAGCAGGAAGGGCGCACGGTGCTCGGGTTCCACCCCGCGCTCGCGCCGATCAAGGCCGGGATCTTCCCGCTCACCAAGAAGGACGGCCAGCCCGAGATGGCCGAACGCCTCGCGGCGGCGCTGCGGAAGCGCTTCAACGTCTTCTACGACGAGGCGGGCGCGATCGGGCGGCGCTACCGCCGGCAGGACGAGGCGGGGACGCCGTTCGGGATCACCATCGACGGTGACTCGACGGCGAACGACGACGTGACCATCCGCTTCCGCGACGACATGGGGCAGATCCGCGTCCCGACGGGCAGGGTCGTCGAAGTGCTCACGAACTACATCGAGGCCGACCATGCCCGCGCCGAGGCGCGCCTGGTGGGCTGAGCGCGCCGCGGCCTCCGGCGCCCGGCCGGATCCCGTGCCCGTCCGCTCGAAGCCGACCCGTTGAGGACCGCCATGACCGATCGATCCCCGTTGGACGCGCTGCGCGCGCGCGGCGAGGCCTTCCTGGAGGAGGTCTCGGCCGAGTTCCACGCGGCGCACGCCGGGCACAAGCAGGGCGCGGCGCTCCAGCCGATCTACGAGAAGCACCGCGAGGCGTACGGCGACGACGCGTTCGCGATGGCGCTCGAGCTGTTCAAGGCGCATGCGCCGGCGGGTGCGGTCGGCTCGGCGGGCTCGGCGGGCGCGCCCGGCGCGATCGGCGGTGCTGGCGCGGCTGCGACCGTCCCGGAGGAGTTCCGCGCCGCGCGGCTCCTCGTCGACTGGCTCCTCGACTCGCGCGTCGGGCGCGCGCTCGCCGCGCTCGACGAGCGCGAGATCGCGTGGGAGGGCCAGGCGGTGGTGCGCACCGCGGCCGGCGCCGAGGAGCCCTACCAGCGCGTCGCGATCACCATCGCCAACACGCGCGACGCGGCCGAGCGGCACGCGCTCGACGACGCCCGGGCCGCGCTGGTGCAGGCCGAGCTCGCACCGATCAAGCAGGAGAAGCTGCAGCGCGAGCACGAGGTGGTGGCGTCGCTCGGGATCGCACCCACGTACAACGCCACGTGGGAGGCGCTCTCGGGGGTGTCGCTCGCGGGGCTGCGCGCCGAGTGCGAGGCGTTCCTGCGCGACACGCAGACGATGTGGGACGAGCTCATGCCGTTCTACGTGAAGCGGGGCCTGGGCATGGCGGTCGCCGACGTGACGCGCGCCGACCTGCTCGCGCTCATGCGCGCGCCGGAGTTCGACGCGTACTTCCCCGCCGACGCGATGGAGCGCGAGGTGCGGCGCCAGGTCACGGAGATGGGGAGCTCGCCCGACGCCGAGGGGCGCGTGCGGTATGACACCGCGGAGCGCCCCGGCAAGCGGGCGCGCGCGTTCTGCGCGCCGGTGCGCATCCCCGACGTGGTGCACCTGGTGCTCCGCCCGCACGGGGGGCAGAACGACTGGATGACGCTGCTGCACGAGCTGGGGCACGCGCTCCACTTCGCCAACATGCGCCGCGACCTCCCGTTCGAGTACCGCTGGCTCGGCGACAACTCGGTGACCGAGGGGTACGCGATGCTCTTCGACCACCGGCTCAAGGACGGGCGCTGGCTGCAGCGCTACACGCAGCTCGACCGGAAGGCGCTCCCGGCCTTCCTGCACTCGCAGGGATTCGAGGAGCTGCACTTCGTGCGGCGGTACGCGGCCAAGCTCATCTACGAGACGGAGCTGCACGGCGGCGCCGTCGCCTGGAGCGCCCTCCCCGACCTCTTCGTGGAGACCCTCACGGGCGCGACCGGCTTCCGGTACCAGCGGAGCGATGCGTTCGTGGACGTCGACCAGCGGTACTACGCCGCGCGCTACCTGCGCGCGTGGCAGCTGCAGGCGGTGCTCGACGAGGCGCTGCGCGAGCGGTTCGACGAGGACTGGTGGCGGAATCCGAAGGCCGGCCCGTGGATCGAGGGCGAGCTCTTCGGCTGGGGCCAGCGGGAGCTGGCGCACGAACAGGCCGCGCGCGTGGCGGCGAAGGGCCTCTCCTTCGCGCCAGTGATCGCCGGCATCGAACGCATGATCGGATAGGAGCCGTGGCCGCGATGACGACCGTGTACCTGAATGGGAAGTACGTACCGAAGGAGCAGGCGATGATCCCCGTGGAGGACCGCGGCTTCATCTTCGGCGACGGCATCTACGAAGTGGTGCGGCTGGTGAAGGGGCGGATCTTCGCCTGGGAGGGGCATGCGTCGCGCATGGCCAACGGGCTCGACGGGCTGCGGATCGACCGGAAGGGGACCGAGTCGGCGACGCTGAAGGCGGTCTGCGAGAAGCTCGTCGCCGACAACGGCCTCGCCGAGGGCGAGGCGACGGTCTACCTGCAGGTCTCGCGGGGCGCCGCGCCGCGCACGCATCACTTCCCGCCGGCCGGGACCCCCACCACCATCTACGCCTCGGCGAGCGCCTTCAAGCCCAACTTCGCCATGCGCGACCGCGGCGCGAAGGGGATCACCATGCCCGACATCCGCTGGGCGCGGTGCGATCTGAAGACGGTGAACCTCCTGGGCCCGGTGCTCGCGCGACAGGCGGCGCAGGAGCATGGCGCGTACGAGGCGCTGCTGCATCGCGACGGGATGATCACCGAGGGGGCGGCGACCAATGCCTTCCTGGTGCTCGACGGCGTGCTGCGCACCTACCCGCTCTCGCACTACATCCTGCCCGGCATCACGCGTGTGGTCATCATGGAGCTCGTCCGCGAGCTCGGGATCGCGTGCGAGGAGCGGCCCGTGGCGCTCACCGACCTGCACCGGTGCTCGGAGGTGTTCGTGTGCGGGACGACCACCGACGTGCAGCCCCTCGTGGAGATCGACGGGCGGCCGATCGGGTCCGGGGCGCCGGGGCCGATCACGGTGAAGCTCAAGGAGGCGTTCGCCAAGCGCCTGTACGGTACGTGAGGCCCGCGAGATGATGGCCGCCACCCGCAGCACCTGCACCGCCGTGCGGCGCGCGGCCCTCGTCGCCCTCTGCGCCATCGGGGGCCCGGCCGCGATGGGCGCCGCGCAGCTCGCGGCGCAGGCCCCCGATGACGACGCGATCCTGCGCGAGGCGACCGCGCAGCTTCAGGCGCTCATCCGGATCAACACCGTGAACCCGCCGGGGAACGAGCTCGCCACGGCGCGCTTCCTCGACTCGCTCTTCCGGCAGGCGGGGATCGAGTCGCGTGTCTACGAGAGCGCCCCCGGCCGCGGCGCCGTCGTCGCCCGGCTCCGGGCGACGCCGGCTGCGGGAGTCACTCCCAAGTCGCCGGTGATCCTCATGGGCCACATGGACGTGG
>CAZPJF010000277.1:0-5160 GCA_964586095.1 uncultured Gemmatimonas sp.
CTCGCAGGGCCCGAGCCCCCGCGCTCCGCCCGGGAGCCGCCCGCCCCCGCCCGACTACGCCGCCGTGCGCTCCCCGGCGACCCGGTCCAGGTCCTCGAGCCCGATCAGCACGTCCCGGGGCTTGGACCCGTCCGGCGGCCCGAGCACTCCGGCGAGGTGCAGCTGGTCGATGATCCGCGCCGCGCGCCCGTAGCCGATCTTGAGGCGCCGCTGCAGCAGCGACGTCGACCCGCCCTGATGCTGCACGCAGACCTCGGCCGCCTCGCGGAAGAGCTTGTCGCGGTCGCCCGGCTCGCTCCCCGCCTCGTCGCCGCCGCCGGCCTCGAGCGCCTCCATCGCCTTCACGCGCTCCAGGATGTCCCCCTCGTCGGCATGCTCCTCGATCGCGATGAGGCCCTGCGCCTCCATCGCGGCGCGGCGCGCCTCCTTCCGCTCCACGTACCACGCCATGAGCCGCTCCGTGTCGTCGTTCGACAGGAACGCGCCCTGCAGCCGGCTCGGCTCGCTCTTCCCCGGCGGGATGAACAGCATGTCGCCGTTGCCCAGCAGCGACTCGGCGCCCATCCCGTCGATGATCGTGCGGCTGTCGATCTGGCTCGCGACGCGGAACGCGATCCGGCTCGGGAAGTTCGCCTTGATGAGCCCCGTGATCACGTTCACGCTCGGCCGCTGCGTGGCGAGGATCAGGTGGATGCCGATCGCGCGCGCCTTCTGCGCCAGCATCGCCAGCGGCGTCTCCACCTCGGCGGCGCAGGTCATCATCAGGTCGGCGAGCTCGTCGATCACCACCACGATGTAGGGCAGGATCCCGCCCTTGTACTCACGGTCCTCGAACCCGACGTTCGGGTCCTTGGGCCTCCGCAGCGCGGCCCCGGCGCGGACCTTCGCGTTGAAGTCCTGGATGTTGCGCGCGCCGTTCTCGGCGAGCAGCGCGTAGCGCTCCTGCATCTCGAGCACCGCCCACTTGAGCACCGCCGCCGCGTCGCGGTTGTCGGTGACCACCTTGTGCCGCAGATGCGGGAGCACGTTGTAGACGCTCAGCTCGACCATCTTGGGGTCGACCATCAGGAAGCGCAGCGTCTTGGGCGTGTGCCGGTAGATGAGCGACGTGACGATGGTGTTCACGCAGACCGACTTGCCCGAGCCGGTGGCGCCGGCGATCAGCAGGTGCGGCATCTTGGCGAGGTCCGCGATGACCGGCCGCCCCTCGAGGTCCTTGCCGAGCGCGATCGGCAGGGCCATCGGCTTGTGCTGGTACTCGCCGCTCTCGAGCATCTCGCGGAAGGCGACCATCTCGGGCGCGGGGTTGGGCACCTCGACGCCCACCGCCCCCTTCCCCGGGATGGGCGCGACGACACGGATCGACGGCGCGCGCATGGCGAGCGCGAGGTCGTTGGCCAGGTTCGCGAACTGGCGGACCTTCACGCCCGGCGCGGGCTCGATCTCGAACTGGGTCACGGTGGGGCCGCTGGTGCGGCCAGTGAGCGTGCCGTCCACCTTGAACGTGCGGAGCGAGTCGATGAGCTTGGCGCCCATCGCATCGAGCTGTGCGCGCCCCGCCTCGAGGTTCCGCTCGGGCGCGGGCGTCAGCAACGAGGGCGCGGGGAGCTCGTCGCCCTCGGGGATCGGCGCCGCGGCGTGCGCGGCCGAGGCCTGCGCCGCGGCGGTGCCCTCGGGGCGGGCGACCTTGCGCCGGCGGCGGCCACCGATCGTGTCGCCGGCCCCGGGCTCACCCTCGACCGTGGGATCGTCATCCGCCGGATCCGGGGTCTCGTCGTCCGCGGGTGCGCGGCGGGTCTTGGGCGGCACGGTGTCCGCCTTGGCCTCCCCGGCGAGTCCCATGAGCGTGAGGTCGACCGCCGGCATCTCGCGCGCGTCGGGCTCGAGCGCCTCGGCCACCGTCAGGCCGTTCGCGTCGACGGCCGCGGGCTTCGCGCGCGTCCCCACCGACACCGCGGCACGGAGCGGGTTCCAGCCGAGCGTGACCGCAGTGAGCACGCTCACCGCGATGACGATGGCGAACCACGCGCCGCCGCGGCCGAGCGCCTCGGCGAGGTAGAAGCCCGCGAACGAGCCCCACAGGCCCGCGAGCGGGTCGGCCGTGCCGCTGGGCACGGCGCCGAGACGCGCCAGTCCGGCCGCGACCGGCACGACGACGACAAGGCCGATGGGGAAGAGGTCGAAGTGCTGGCGGGACGACTGCTCGAGCCGGCCGAGCAGGCGGAGCGCCCGCACCGCGGGGATGAGCGGCACGAGCACGGCCGCGATGCCGCCGACCAGCCCGAGGATCGACCATCGGATGCAGCCGCCCACTGGGCCGAACGCACCCCCGGCCGCGGTGCAGGACTCGAACGACTCCGGCGTGCGCCCGAAGAGGAGCGCGCCGGCCACGAAGAGGGCGCCGACGAGGAGCACGATGCCGGTGATCTCGCGCCGCAGCGGCGAGGGCGCCGCGGGGCTGCTCGCCGTGCCCGGCGTCGACACCGCGTGTGCGCCGGAGCCCGCGGTCGCGCCCGGACCCGACCCGCGCGTGGCGCTCGCGCGCGCGCGGGGCACCGGCGCGGCGTCGTCCGAGTCGGACTCCTCGCCGGTCCGGCGCACGCGCGTACGGCGCGGCGCGGGCGCGAGGGGCGAATCGAGAAGGAGCGGGTCTTCCTGCGGCAGCTTCCGCGGCATCGGTCTCGGGGGTTCTGGGGGACACCTCCGAGACGATTCGGGTCGCGTTCGGGAAACCTGCGCGGGGCGCCCACGGCGCGGTTCGGACGCCGCGGTGCGGACGGCGCGGTGCGGACGGCGCGGCGCGATCAGCGCGCGGCGCACCGCGCGGCGGGGCGGCTAGCGCTCGCCGCCGAACCGGTACGCGAGCCCGAGCGTGACCGCGCCGAGTTCCTGCTCCGCCTTCTCCACGCGGAAGCGCTCGAATCGATAGCCGAGCGCCACGCTCACCCGCGGCGTCTCGGGGACCCAGCGCAGCGCGGTCTCGAGCTCGAAGCCGGTGCCCCCCTTGTCGAGTTCGGTGCCGAAGGGCGCGAAGAGCGCGCCGCGCGCGGCGAGCACGAAGGGCGTCGTGCCGAGCGGAGACTCCCCGCGTCCGCCGACCCTGAGGATGCCGAACCCGCGGTCGAGGTCGCGCTGGCTGTCGTCGGAGTAGGCCGAGCGGCGGCCCAGGCCGAGCTCCGCGGCGAGGCGCGGCGCGCCGTAGAGGGCGCTGATCGCGATGGCCGTGTAGCGCCCGGCGCCGTCGGGGCCCTCGCCGGAGAGGTATCCGGCCTGCGCCCCGAAGCGCGTGCCGACGAGCCACCCCGAGACTTCGAGCCCGGCGGCATCGCCCGAGAACTCGGTGGGGGTGATCCCTTCGATGGACGAGAGGAGCCGCAGGCCCTGCAGGGAGAGGCCGACCTGTCCTTCGACGCGGCGGCCGGCCGTCGACTGCGCGCCCAGGGCGATTGGGGGGACGGCGAGCAGTGCGGCGGCGAGCAGGGCGGCAGCACGCGGAGCGGCAGCACGCGAGGCGGTCAGGGTGCCTCCCCGCTCACGCGCAACGTCACGCGATAGCCCGCGAGGCGGCGTGCGTTCTCCTCCTGCGCGGCGGCGAGCGCGCGGGCATGCGCCGCACGCACCTGGTCGTTGGCCCGGACGGCCGCCGGGATCGCGCGCCCCTTCTCCGTGAGGGCGAGCCCGAGCGAGCCGAGCGCGATCACGGCGCCCATGCCGGCGGCGCGGGGATCCGGGTCGAAGTCGCGCGCCAGCCGGCCGCCCCCGCGCGCGAGCGACCCGATGGCGGCGGTCGCGACGCCGAACAGCAGACCCTTCACCGCGGTGCGCGCGCGGTCCGGGCGCTCGCGCTCCACGCGGAGCCGGGTGCTGTCGAGCACGGGCAGCGGCAGGAGCGACACACTCGTCGCGGTCGCCACCACGGGCACCGCGACCAGCACCGAATCGCGGGTCACCACGTCGAACGCGGCGAGGCGCAGCTCGTGCTCGCCGGCGCGCACGGCGACCTCGCGGTCGTCATGGGCCCGGAGCGTGAGCGCCTCGCGCCCCCGCACGAGGGCGGAGTCGCGCGCCACCACGCGGCCGCTGCCGCGCTCCACGAGCACGAGGCGCACGCGGGCGCTGCGCGTCGTCGCGACGGTGAACGCCCCTCCCATCTGGTACTCGGCCACCGGCACGAGCGCGGCGGCGAAGGTGCGCTCGCGCGCGACCGCGAGCAGCGAGTCGAGCCCGCTCCAGCGCAGGTCGGGCGCGAGGTCGGCGTCGGGGCGCAGGCGCACCAGCGCGACGAGCTGGCGCAGCGCCGAGTCGGGGCGCTGGAACTCGCGCTCCTCGGGGAAGAAGGCGAGCGCGAGGACCTGGCGCAGCGCGACGACCTGGGCAGTGCGCATCTGCGCCGTGAACGGCTCGATGTCCCGCCCGAGGCGGATCGCCTCGTCGTAGCGCAGGTCGTTGAGCGCCCGCTTGGCGGCCTCGATCACGTCGTCGGTGGGCGAGCGCCGCTGCTGCGCCGCCAGCGGCGAGGCGAGCGCTGCCGCGGCGAGCAGCGCGGGCCGCCACCACCTCAGCATCGCGGCCCCCGGAACCCGATGACGTGCCGCTCACCGGCGACCGCGGTGAAGGTCGTGTCCCACGACTGGCAGTTCTCCGCGCGGATCGAGAGCTGGACCGTGCCGGACGCGACCGGCACGAGCTGGATCCCCTTCTCGCCGATCACGCCGCGCGTCCGTCCGTTCACGTAGAGCACGCTGAGCGGGATGCGGCTGCCGATGCGGATCGCGGAGGCGTCGGCGAGCGCGCGCGCGAGACCGCCGTCGCGGCGCGCGAGGTCCTGGACGCGGCCGCGCCCGAGCCCGGCGTTGCGCCGGCGGTCCGCGGCGTCCGGTGCACCGTCGGCCGCCGCCGTGCGCGGCTCCTGCGGCGCAGGGGCACGCGGGTCGCGCCCGGAGGGCGCCGCGTTCTCCGGCGACGCCGGGGCGCCGGTGTTGGCGCCGCTGTTGGCGCCGGTGTTGGCGCCGGTGCTGGCACCGGTGTTGGCACCTGCGTTGGCACCTTCGTTGGCGACGGCGCCTGCGGCCGTGTTGGCGGCCTGCGGCGCACCGGCCGGCGGCTGTGCGGTCGACGGGTCCGGCTGCACCGCGGGCGCGCCGGCGGTCAAGATCGGAA
>CAZPJF010000278.1:0-5127 GCA_964586095.1 uncultured Gemmatimonas sp.
GCAGGCGGTGAGGGCGAGGCCGGCGAGCGCCACGCCGAGGAGGGCGGGACGCGCGGCGCGCGTCACGCGGGACTGGAGGAGGATCGTCATCGAGGGGTTCCGAGGGCGACGGTGCCGCCGTCGGGAAGCGGGATCGGCTGCGCGCGCACGAGCGCGTACTGCGCGACCGCGAGGTAGAGGTCGAAGGTCGCGCGCGCCTCCGTGGAGCGCGCGTTGAGGAGGGCGAGCTGGGCGTCGGAGACCTCGAGCTGCGTCCCGATGCCACGCCCGTAGCGCAACGAGGCGAGTTCGAACGCCTCCTCGGCCTCGCGCACGTTGACCGCACGCGCGGTGGAGGTGGCCTGGGCGCGCCGCAGCTCGGCGCGCGCGCGTTCCACGTCGATGGCCGCCTGCTCGCGCACTTGGCGGACCTGCAGGTCGGAGACGTACGCCTGCGCCTGAGCGAGGTCGATCGCGCCCTTGGCACGGAGGCCGTCGAAGATCGGCCACTGCAGCTGCACGCTGAAGTTGCGGTCCGGGAACCAGCCGTTGTTCTGGCACGGGCGCCGGCCGGGGATGAGGCTGTCGGCCGGGTTCGCGCAGTTGAGCCACGCGGTGTTGCCGCGGATCGTTGGGAACTGGTTGATGCCGGGGAGCGCGAGGAAGCCGAACGAGAAGCTGGTGTTGAGCGTGGGCAGCAGGTCGGCGCGCGCGACCTTCACCGCTGCCTCGCGCGCACTGGCGGCGACCTCGGCGGCGCGCACGCCGGGCCGCACGCCCACCGTCGAATCGGCGCCGGCGGCCCCGGCCAGCGCGACGACCGTCGTCGCGTCGAGGTCCGTCGCGAGCGCGATCGGGCGGTCGAGCGGGATCTGGAGGAGACGCTTGAGCTCGAGCTCGGCGAGCGCACGGTCGGCCTCGGCCTGCAGCGCGAGCGGCTCGAGGTTGGCGCGCTCGACACGCGCGCGGAGGACGTCATAGCGCGACGCGCGGCCCGCCCGCTCGAGCTGCTCGGTCTGCGCGAGGCGTGCGTCGGCGATCTCGAGGTTCCGACGCTGGATCCCGGCGAGGCGCGCCGCGAGGGCCACGCCGAAGTAGGCCCGCTGCGCGTCCACCGCGAGGGTCGCGCGCGTCTCGTCGCGCGTGAGCCGCGCGGCGCGGTCGGTGCGGGCCGCCGCCTGGTTCGCGGCGACGATGCGGCCGCCCTGGAAGAACGACTGCTGCAGCAGGAGGTTGGAGTTGTAGGTGTAGCTCTGCCCGAAGACGTTGCCGACGATGGTCGCGCGCGCGTTCTCGATCTGCTGCTGGTACGTGGAGGCGAGGCGCAGCTGCGGGAGCCCCGCCGCGCGGGCGTTGAGGATCTGCGCCTCGGCGATGTCGACCTGTGCGGCGGCGATGCGCGCCTCGTCGGACGTGCGCAGCATCCGCTCCACGGCCTCCCCGATGGAGAGCCGCAGCGTGTCGGCGGCCTGCGCCCCGGCGGGGAGGCTGGCGGCGGCGAGCAGGAGGACGGTCCGGACGATCCGGCGAGGGGAGGCAATCATCAGAGGAAGTAACGTGCGACGCGCGCCGGACGTTCAGGGGCCGGGGTGCTTGCCCGGAGCAACGAGTGAGGGCGCCGTGGTCGACCCGACCGTGGCGCCCTCGTGCCTGCCCGGTGCATCAGTCCGGCCGTCCGCTCACTCGGAGACGGGCTCGAGGAACTGCAGCGTCTTCCGTCGCGTGACGACCGCCTTGAGTCCCTCGAAGACCCGCGGGTCGAGCAGGGTGCCCGCGCGCTCGGCGAGGAAGGCGACGGCGTCGGGAGCCGACAGCGGTTTGCGCCAGGCGCGGTCCGAGGTGAGCGCGTCGAACGCGTCGGCGGCGGCGAGGATGCGGCCCCCCAGCGAGATCTCCTCGCCCTTGAGCCCGCGCGGGTAGCCGCGACCGTCCCAGTGCTCGTGGTGGTCCTGGATGGCCGTGAGCAGGTGCTGGATCGGCTTGATGGCGGAGAGGATGTCGAGCCCGATCTGCACGTGGGTCTTCACGTGGTCGAACTCCTCGGGCGTGAGCGCGCCGGGCTTGTTCAGCACGGACTCGCGGATCCCGATCTTGCCGACGTCCATGAGGCGGCCGGCGAGGCGCAGGTGCTCGACCTCGTCGTCCGAGAGGCCGAGGTGCGTGGCCATGGACGCGGCGAGGTCGGCGACGCGGTCGGAGTGGCCGCGCAGGAAGGGATCCTTGGCCTCCTGGGCGCTGACGAGGGCGCGGACCACGTCGACGACGACACTGTTGAGGAGCTGCCGCTCGCGCTGGAGCTCCTCGGTCTGCGCGGCGACCTCCTCGCGGATGAGGCGCTCGACCTTGCGCTGCTCGATGGCGAGGTCGCGCTTGTGGAGCACCCGCTCGACGGCGGCGGCGAGGTCGGTGAGCTCGATGGGCTTCATCAGGTAGTCCATCGCGCCGTGCGCCAGCGCCTCGGTGGCGGTCGGGGCGTCGTTCACGGCAGTGAGCATCATGACCGCGAGCTCGGCGTCGATCGCGAGGGCGGCGGGCACGAGGGCGAGCCCGGTCATGCCGGGCATCCGCACGTCGGCGAGCATGAGGACGTACTTCTCGCGCTCGAGCGCGTCGAGGGCCGCCGGGCCGGAGTCGCAGGTGGTGACCTCGTAGCCCTTCGAGCGGAGGAACTTGGCGATGGCCGAGCGGATGAGCTCCTCGTCGTCGACGATGAGGATCCGGCGGACCTGGGGCTCGGTGATGGCCCGAATGGCGCGCGAGAGGCGCGACGGCTGGGAGATGCGTCGGTCGGTCATGCGGGCGTGACGCTCCCGAGGGGGCTCCGTGGCATGCGGCAATAATACGCGTTCACCCCCAGAGTGCCACCGGGGAAGCGGGGAGTGAGGCGCGGGGGGACGGGAAGGGAGGAAGGCGACGCGAGTGAGGGAGAAGGAGGTTGAGCGGAGGTGTGGGAGGGGAGGTCGCTGGAGGTCGGTCTGCCATCGGTGGCGCCCTGAGCTGAGGGGACAGGGCGGACGCACCCGAGGGGGCGCGCCGAGCAGGTTCCGCTACGAAGTCGATTGCGCCATTTCGCTCACTAAATGGCCTTATGTTGCCGCTATGTTGAACCTATAGTGGCTCATTTGTCTGCATCATTGCTGGCGAGGCGTCGACGTCGGGCTGGGGTTCGCCGCCTCGCGAACGGCCGCGGTGATGTCGGGGTCGTGATCGATGTACTCGCTAAGGCCGCGGGCGCGCTCGCGGTCGACCACCTCGAGGAGACGCGCGGCGTGCCGGCCGCGCGCCGCGACATCGCTCCGCATCCCGGCGGTCCGCATCGCCAGGATCAGGCCGAGGAGGTGGTCGGGTGACTGCGCGAGGATCGAGTCGGCCTGGGCTGTGGCGAGGGCGGCGTCACCGCTGACCATGCCGAGCAGGCCGAGGTCGTAGCGGCGATGCGCGTCGAGGGGCGCGAGGGCGAGTTGGCTCTGGATGGCCATCGGGGCGAAGAAGGCGACCGAGTCGCTCTTGCCTTCGCTCACATAGGTCATGACGCGCTGGAAGAGGCGGTCGGCGCGTTCCTCGGGTCCCATCTGCGAGATGTCGGGGGCGCGGCCGGGCGTCGCGGGCGCGCCCGCGCTCGTCGGCGCTGGCGCGGGGGCGCGCCGGAAGTTCTGTCCGACGATGAATGCGAGCAGGCTGAGGAGCGCGATGCCGGCGACGACCCACGGCAGGACCTGGCTGGATCCCGGGGTCGCGGGGGTGGTGATGCGCGCGGCGGGGTCGGCGGCGGTGCCGCAGCGATGGCAGAAGGTGGCCGTGGCGCCGAGGGTCGCGCCGCAGGCCGTGCAGAAACGGGGCTTGGTCATGGCCACGAAAGCTACATCAGGCGGGGCACCGGCCGAGCGTGCGCCCCGGCGGATGCGGCGGACGCCAGGGCGCCGCCGCTCCCGCGCCGACGTAGCGCCGAGCCGCGAGGCGGGCCGATATTGCGGGCACGATGACCGTCCCGCGCCCGATCCCATCCGACCTGAGCGGCGCATCCGCGAAGGAGATCCTCGAACTCGCGCACGCGCACCAGGTGCGGTTCCTGCGCCTGCAGTTCACCGACATCCTGGGCGTGAACAAGAACGTGGAGGTGCCGGCCTCGCAGTTCCAGAAGGCGCTCGCGGGCGACATCCTCTTCGACGGCTCGTCGATCGAGGGGTTCGTGCGGGTGGAGGAGTCGGACATGCTCCTCGCCCCGGACCTGGCGACGTTCCGCATCTTCCCGTGGGGCGATCCGCACAGCCGCGTGGCGCGGGTGATCTGCGACGTGACGACGCCCGAGGGCGCGCCATTCGCGGGGGACCCGCGGCAGGTGCTCAAGCGGCAGGTGGCGCGCGCCAAGGCGCAGGGCTACGTGATGAACGCGGGGATGGAGGCGGAGTTCTTCCTGTTCCGGCCGACGGCCGAAGGGGCGGCCGCGACGCTGACCCACGACGTGGGCGGCTACTTCGACCTCGCGCCGATGGACCGGGGCGAGGAGGCGCGGCGGGCGATCGTCGCGACGCTCGAGCAGATGGGCTTCGAGGTGGAGGCGGCGCACCACGAGGTGGCGCACGGACAGCACGAGATCGACTTCCGCTACGCCGACGCGCTCACGACGGCCGACAACATCGCGACCTTCCGCTTCGTGGTGAAGCACGTGGCGCAGCAGTTCGGCCTAATGGCGTCGTTCATGCCGAAGCCGATCTTCGGGCAGAACGGGAGCGGGATGCACACGCACCAGTCGCTCTTCAAGGGCGGCGAGAACGCGTTCTTCGACCCCAAGGGCGAGTATCAGCTCTCGGCGGTGGCGCACCACTACATCGGCGGGCTGCTGAAGCACGCGCGCGGGATGTGCGCGATCACGAACCCGCTGGTGAACTCGTACAAGCGGCTGGTGCCGGGCTACGAGGCGCCGGTGAACGTCGCGTGGTCGATGCGGAACCGTTCGCCGCTGATCCGCGTGCCGGCGCGCCGCAGCACCGGGACGCGCGTGGAGCTGCGCTCGCCGGACCCCGCGGCGAATCCCTACCTCGCGCTCGCGGTGATGCTGGCGGCGGGACTCGACGGCATCGCGACGGAGGCGACGAGCCGCGAGCCGGTGAACGAGAACATCTGGGAGATGAGCTTCCGCGAGCGGCG